>JAAXGQ010000030.1:1055-1761 GCA_012271265.1 Vicinamibacteraceae bacterium | reverse complement strand
GCGTCTGATGGGCCGGCCCGTCGACCAGATCGACCGGGCGGCGGTGCTCTCGGTGCTCGGACCGGTCTACCGCGACAAGCCGGCGACGGGCAAGCTCTTGCGCGGTTGGGTCCGGGGCGTGCTCGCGGCGGCGCAAGCTCTCGGCCATGTCGACGTGAACGCGGCGGGCGAAGTGATCGACGCGGCCTTGCCGAAGAGCCCGAAGGCGCGGGCGCATCGGCGGGCGTTGCCGTATGCGGACGTTCCCGCGGCGCTCGTGGCGGTCGAGGCGTCGGGGGCGGGTCCGGCCGCCAAGGCGGCGATTCGTTTCACGGCGCTGACGGCGGTGCGGTCGGGCGAGGCTCGCGGGGCGACGTGGGGCGAGGTCGACCTCGAGGCTCGGGAGTGGCGCGTGCCGGCCTCGCGGATGAAGGCGGGGTCGGAACATCGGGTGCCGTTGTCGGATGCGGCTGTGGCGGTGCTGGAGGGCATGCGGGCGCATTCCGACGGCGCGGCCGACTCGTTGATCTTCCCTGGCGTGGGCGGGCGGCGGCTCAACGGCGGCACCTTGGTCATTGCGCTGCGGCGAGCGACGGGTACGGATGCGGACGTTCACGGCTTCCGGTCGAGCTTCCGGACGTGGGCGGCGGAGCGTTCCGGTGCGACGAGGGACGTGGCGGAGCTGGCCCTTGCGCACGTGGTTGGCGGGGCTGTCGAGCGGAGTTAC
>JAAXGQ010000030.1:391-856 GCA_012271265.1 Vicinamibacteraceae bacterium | reverse complement strand
GAAGGAGCCTCCCGCCCGCGGGGGTGGTGCGGTCTTCCCGTGGGCGTAGATTCTGCGGGTGATGCGCGAGCGGCGAGGTGGGCGGATCGAGCGCGTTTGCGGGCACCCGACGCTCGTCCTGGCGGGTGACCCGCCGCTCGCCGGAGCATCGCCAGCTCCTCGCGCGGCGTCAGCTTCCTTTCTGCCGCCTCGTCGAGCAGGTTGTCGAGCTGGTCCCGGCTCGCCGTCAGCGCGCCTTACCGGCCGCACCGGGGGTGCTGCACTTCCCCCTCATCGGTCTCCCTCCTCGAAACTGCGGACGTAGCGCGAGACGGTCCAAGCCGCGATGCCGAGGGCCTTGCCGATCTTCTTGAAGCTGAGGCCCTGGTGGCGGAGCTCGAAGATGCGCGCGACGGTGCCGACCGAGAGCGGCGGGCGAAAGAAACCGCGCCGGCTGGACACCCGGCCCGGGCGTCTGAGCGTTGC
>JAAXGQ010000030.1:0-279 GCA_012271265.1 Vicinamibacteraceae bacterium | reverse complement strand
CGAGGTCGTTCCAGTCGAGGCGCGCCCGCTGCGGCCCCTCGGGCATGAACTCGTCGAGGTCCTGGTCGAGGGCGCCGTCGCTGCCCTGCCAGACCACCTCGCCCTCGGCCGGTGCGCCGGTGGGGGTTTCCCGCAGCGAGGTCAGCTCGGGCTCGGGCTCGCCGCAGACGACCGATACGCCGGTGACGTGCCCGGCGCCGGTGCGCCAGCTGACGTCGGCGAGCGCGGACTGGACGTCGGGCCTCGCGAGCGCGGCGGCGAGCACGGAACCCTGCAGCC
>JAAXGQ010000029.1:31069-32455 GCA_012271265.1 Vicinamibacteraceae bacterium | reverse complement strand
GCGGCGCGGTCGGCAGGAGACTGGATGGGGGACCGACGGTCGGCGCAGGCCGGCGAGGACGCCGGCGCTCCATGGGCGCGGCGCTCCATGGGGCCGGCGCTCGATGGGGGCGGCGCTCTCACCGGTCAGCGTGGGTATGGAGCGCGGGTGTCCTCACCGGCCACCGCCGGAGGCGGACATGGTCCGTGGGCCCCCGGCGCGGAGGCGGGCGGCCGTATCGCGAATGCGGTCCCAGGCCTCGGCGACGTCGGAACGTCGCGTCCAGGTCTGGGCCACCACCATCCTGAGAGCGATGCCGGCCGGAACCCGGGTGTGGGTCAGGTAGAGGCGTCCGGAGTCGTTCAACGCGTCCTTCAGCCGCAGGTTGAAGTCGTCGGGAGCCACGCCCGGGGCGTTCCAGCGGAACGTGACGTGGTTCAGCGGCGCCGGGGTCAGCACCTCGAAGTCCGGCGCCGCCTCGACCCACTCCCGAAACGCCTGCCCCAGCGCCACGTGGCGGCGGATGTGCGCGCGGAGGCCTTCCGCGCCGTAGTGGCGGAGCACGAACCACAGCTTCAGCGCCCGGAACCGTCGGCCGAGAGGAATGTGCCAGTCGCGGTAATCGATCACCTCCCCCGCCTCGGAGGCCTGGTTCCGGAGGTATTCCGGGGTCACCGACAGGGCTTCGACCAGGGCCTCCCGGTCCCGCACCCAGAAGGCGTCGCAGTCGAAGTTGGTGAACATCCACTTGTGCGGGTTGAAGCAGTAGGAGTCGGCGTGCTCCAGCCCCTCGGCGAGGTGGCGGAACTCCGGGCAAAGAAACGCGGTCCCGGACATGGCGGCGTCCACGTGCACCCAGAGGTCGTGCTCCTTCGCAATCGGTCCGATTTCCCGGAGGGGATCAAAGGCTCCGGTGGAGGTGGTGCCGAGGGTCACCGTCACGAAGCAGGGCTTCCGCCCGGCCGCGAGGTCCTCTTCGAGCATGCGGGCGAATGCGTCGGGACGGGCCGCGCGCGTCCACCGGTCGGCCGGGATCGAGCGGAGGTTGTCGCTCCCCAGTCCGGCGATCCGGACCGCCTTCAGCAGCGAGGAGTGCGATTCCTCGGAGCCGTAGGCGGTGAGCGGCGCGCGCACGCCGATCCGGTTGGCCTCGAACCCGGTCGCCCGTTCCCGCGCCGCGAGCAGCGCGGTCAGCGTGGCGGACGACGCCGTGTCCTGGATGACCCCGCCTCCGGGGCCGTCGGAGCGGAATTCCCGCGGCAGGTCCAGGAGGTCGGCCAGCCAGTCCAGCACGTGGGTCTCCATTTCGGTGCAGGCCGGACTGGTGGCCCACAGCATCCCCTGCACGCCGATCCCGGCGGCGAGCAGTTCGCCCAGAACCGAAGAGCCGGAGATGTTCGACGGGAA
>JAAXGQ010000029.1:26060-30955 GCA_012271265.1 Vicinamibacteraceae bacterium | reverse complement strand
CCGCCAGTAGGCGGCGATCCAGTCGAGAATGGAGCGGCCGTCCCGGACGAACTGCTCAGGAGTCAGATGATCCAAGGGAGCAGCGACCGGGACGGCCGGGTGCGGGCTGTGGGGCCGGCCGTCAGCGCTTCACGCCGAAGCCGGGTATCCGGGAAGGGAGGCGCGGGGCGGCATCGCGTTTTCGCGTGGTTTCGGGGGCTTGCTGGTGCCCCGAAAGAGTTTCGGCGTTCCCGCGTCCTGTTCCCTGGAAGAGCCCGCGAGGGGCGGTGCTGCTGCTAGCCCTTGACGCGGTTGAAGGTCCGTACCCCGACCACCGCGGCGGTCACGCCCCAAAGAGCGGTGGAGAGGCCGCCGAGGATGCCGTTCAACTGCATCCCGATGGCCGGGATCGCATCGAGCGCACCCGATGCGGCGGCGCCGCTCGCTGCCACGGCGACCACGAGGACGCCGGTAGCGTCCTCCGCGTCGACCGCCATCGCGCCGTAGACGATCCCGGCAGCGACCAGGATCAGTCCGCCCATGGGGATGACATCCCCGGCAAAGCCATTGACGACCGCGACCAGCGCCGCGATGCCGACGAGAACTCTCGATGCCATGGTTTTTCTCCTTCCGATGCGTCGAGTAGGTGACGAAAAAGTCCTTCCTGATGACGGTCTGGCCTTCCGCAAACCGCAATCGCGTAAGCAGGAATATCACGTCGGCGGGGCCGGCGTCAAACGCCGCTTCGGGCCGCCCTGGCAAACCGGACGCGCGGCCCCCGGCACAGCCGCCCGGCCGCCACCCCGGACGGGAGCGCTAGCCGGTCGCCGCGAGCTGGTCGATCTTGGCCGCGAGGATGAAGTCGCTCTCGGTGAGGCCGTCCACCTTGTGGGTCCAGATCGTGACTTCCACGCGACCCCAGGCCACGAGCAGATCGGGGTGATGCCCCTCGGTTTCGGCAATGTCCCCGACCCGGTTCGCGAACTCGAGCGCCCCCACGAAGTCGGGGAACCGGAAGGAGCGGGCGATCCGGCGGTGCGCGCTGTGGTCCCACCCGTCGACCTTGGTCAGGTAGCGCTCCACGTCCCGAGCCTCCATCGGCGGAACCCCGCCCCGGCAGGGAACGCACTTCAGACCGGCAAGTTCACTCATGCCCAGGATTATGCCGCCGCCACCGCCGCCGGGGACGCCGGGGGCTCGGCCCTCAGAGGGTTTCGACGAGGCGCGCGAGGAGGGCGGCGCGGCGGGGCAGGTCGTCGAGCTGCACGTGTTCCCGGCGGGCGTGAGCTCCGTCGCCGCCGGGGCCCAGGCCATCGAGCACCGGCGTTCCCACCGCGGCGACCAGGTTCCCGTCCGAGGCGCCGCCGGCGCTTCCCTCGCCGAGATCCCAGTCCAGCCCGGCGGCGATCTCCCGCGCGATGCGATAGAGCCCGATCACGCCCTCGCTTCGGGTCAGCGGACCGCGGTTCATCCCGCCGCTCCAGCGGATGCGGGCTTCCGGGTGGCGCGGCCGCAGGGCGCGGAGCCGGGCGAGCAGCCGTTCGCCACGAACGGGATCCATGACGCGCAGATCCAGCCACGCCTCGGCCTCGGCCGGCACGACATTCGTGGCGCTCCCGCCTCGGACCAGCCCCGCGCTCACCGTGGTCCCCTCCTCCGGCGCGGCAAGCGCCGCCGCCTCGAGGAGCACCCCGGAGAGCTCGGTGATCGCATTGATGCCCCTTTCCGGCTCCAGCCCCGCATGCGCCGCGCGGCCGCGCACCCGGACTCGCATGAGGCCGACGCCCTTCCGCCGGGTCTTGACCCCCCCGTCCGGCAGGGACGGCTCCATGACCAGCGCCGCAAACGCCTTGCGCGCCTCCCCCTCGATCAGCCCGCGGCTGGTCCCGCTGCCGACTTCCTCGTCGGAGTTCCAGATGAGGCGCACCGGGCGCCGGGGAGCGCGACCGAGCCGGTCCAGGGCCCGGAGCGCCCAGACCGTCTGCACCAGGCCGGCCTTCATGTCGAACACGCCGGGTCCGCGCGCCGTCCGCCCTTCGACCCGCCAGGGCAGCTCGCCCAGCGTTCCGGACGGCCACACCGTGTCAAGGTGGCCGAGAAGCAGGACCGGCCGCTTCCCCGACTCCGGGCCCGCGCCGGGAATCCGCACCAGCGCGTGCGGCCCGCGCGGCGGATCCGCGTCTTCCGGACCGGAGACCCACGAGACCTGAGCCCTCCTCAGAGACCCCCGGGCTCCGTCGGTCAGCGCGGCAACGGCCGCGCGGCCCATCCGGGCGACGCCCGCTGGATCATCCGAGGACGATTCGATCCGGACGAAGCGCCCGAGCATCGCCTCCATCTCGGGGCTGCGCTCCCGGAGCCAGGAGAGCAGCCCCCGCAAATCGTCGCCGGAGGCGGCGCCGTCTCTATTCGGCGATCTGATTCCGGACCTCCGAGAGGACGGCCACCCGTTCCGCGAGGACGGGATCCACAGCTCCCAGCTCCACCGCCTTCTGGTACCCGGCAGCCGCCGCCTCGACCCGCTCGTAGTCGGCCGCGCCGGCGGGGCAGCCCACCCCGGCCGCCTGCATTCGCTCGCCGAAGGCGGCGTCCTTCAACCGGCAGGGGCCGTACTGGATCTGCGCGATGTGCGCCCAGGCGAGCATCTTGAACGGCTCCCCCCAGGTGTCCATCTTCATCGTCGCCTCGGTGAACTGGGCCTCGGCGCCGGTGAAGTTGTTCGTGGCGATGTAGGCCTGACCGAGCGCCCAGTGCCCGACCGCCGCGTCGTTCATGTCGCCGTCAGCGGGATAAGCCGAAAGCGCCGCCTCCAGCACCGGGGCCGCGTCCGCGACGCGCTGGTTCACCGTCAGGGCGATCCCATATTCCAGCTGGGCGAGGACGTTGCCCGGATCCGCCTCGGTAGCCGCCTGCGCGGAGGCGAGCGCCCCGGCAATGTCCTGGGCCTGCCGCTGCGACTTGGCCTTTTCCAGGTAAGCCGTTCCCAGCCCGGCCTTCGCTTCCTCCGAGGAGGGATCCGCCGCGACCGCCGCGGTCATCTCGGTGACGGCCTCGTCGTAGTTCAGCGCCGTGATGGCAAACCGTCCGAGGGCGAGATGGGCCTCGGAGCGAGAGGCGGGCGGCGAGTTCTCCAGCTGGGTCACCTTGCGGTAGTAGGTCGTCGCCTGGCCGGTGTTCTCCTGGGACTCGTAGACCTGGGCGAACGCGAGGTTGGCGCCGGGATCCTCCGCGTTCACGGTGATCGCCATCGCCAGGTCGCCGTGGGCTTGCGCCTGGTTCCCCAGCGCGTTGTTCGCCTTGCCCCGGATCCCGTAGGCGGCGGTCAGCTGGTCGTTCAGGGCCAGGGCCGCCGTCGCCGAGTCCACCGCCGCCTGGAACTCGTCCCGCGCGAAATAGATTTCGGCGAGCCCGGCGTGGGCGCGGGCGGTGTTCGGATCGAGTTCCACCGCCCGTCGGAAGGAGCCCTCCGCCGCTTCGTAGTCCTCCGCCGCGAAAGCGGCCTGCCCCAGCGTCTGGTGCGCCACCGCGCTGTCCGGCGCCATCGCCAGCGCCTGCTCGGCCACGCTGGCCGCCTCCTCGAAATCCCCCTGCCGGGCGAGGCTGGCTCCGAGTCCGAGGTACACCTCGACCGGCGGGTCGGGGTTCAGCTCGATGACCATCCGGGCCGCCTCGATCATCTTCAGGTCGTTTTCCAGCATCGCGTAGGCATTCGCGACCGCCGTCCACGCCTCCAGAATCTCGTCGTCCTCCTCAAGCCCCGCCAGCGCCATTTCGTAACTCGAGGCGACGTTTTCCCATTCCTCGAAGTTGACGTAGACGCGGGCCAGCTCCAGCCGGACGTCATGGCGGTCCGGGTAGTCCTGCAGCACGCGCAGGAACAGGCCGCCCGCCTGGCTCCACGCGTCGCGGGCCGCCTCCATGTCGCCGTCTTCGACAGCGTCCTCGGCGTCGTCGAGCGCATCTTCGGCGAGGTCGATCGCCCGGGAAACCTCCCGCCGGGTCAGCGGCTCCTCCTCCTGCGCCGCTGCCGGCGCCAGCCCGACGCCAACCAGGAGGACGACAGCAGGAAGGGCGCGGAGTGAGTTCACAAGGCGGATCGTCGCGGAAATCATGGAATCCTCCAGAGTTGCACACCCCCGCCAGGGGAAAGGGCGGCGATGGGTAACTGCCCATCGTAGACCACGCAAGGGAAACCCTTCAACCCGACCGCGCGCAGGCCGGCCCCGAAGCGTCCGGGAGAACCCCGGGCTGACAAATTCAGTCCAACCCGCCCTCCTATAGTTCGCCGCGATGTACTCCCGGTTTCTGATCAGCCCGCGGGCCGCCGAACGCGTTGGCGCGGCCCGGCGTTTTCTGGCGCATCGGGGGCCGGGCCAGCCGTTTCTGGCAGTCGGACAGCACCGTCATGCGGCGAACCGCCTCTCCCACCGGCTCGCGGCGCCACGGGGGGCGCTGCTCGGCGCGTGGCGGGTCGGATTCCCGATGCTCGCCCGCATCCTCGCCGCCCGCCGGCTCGGCGCCGCCGGACTCTCGCCGGTGACGCCGGCGGCGCGGCGCGCGATGGTCGTCAGGGTGGTGTTCCGGGCGCGGGAGGCCGGGGCGCTCGGCCGGTTCGCGGCCGCTGCGGAAGGCCCGGGGCTCGTGGCCCGGCTCGCCATGACCTTCGACGAGCTGCGTCTTGCCGGGCTTTCGCCCCCGGAGGTCGCGGAGGAAGACAAGACCCTGGCCTCGCTGTTCGGGGCCTACCAGGAGGCGCTCGCCGAGGCCCGGCTTGCCGACCAGGCCGGGATCCTGCGTCGGGCCGGTGCCGCGGTCGCTTCCGGGAAGGCCGGACCCCC
Source organism: Vicinamibacteraceae bacterium (assembly GCA_012271265.1). GTDB lineage: Bacteria > Acidobacteriota > Vicinamibacteria > Marinacidobacterales > Marinacidobacteraceae > JAAXGQ01. Next base: position 26,138 of record JAAXGQ010000029.1, on the reverse strand, counting down.
GGTGGGTCTTCCGGCGGTGTTCCTCGACGTGGCTCTCCCGAACGAGGCGGCGCGGGCGTTCGGCCTTTCGCTCGCCCG
>JAAXGQ010000029.1:0-25973 GCA_012271265.1 Vicinamibacteraceae bacterium | reverse complement strand
CTGCGCTCCGCCCAGGACAACCTCTTCGCCGTCCGCCGCCCGCGCGCCGGGGACGGTGACAGTCTGGTGGTCGTCGGCGCCCCGGGCCCCGGCGCCGAGGCCATCGAGTGCGCCCGGTTCCTCGCCGGGGAAGCCACAGGCGGCGTTCGCTTCGATCGGATGGGCGTTCTGCTGAACAGTCCGGCGCTGCACGTGGGCCCGATGCAGGAGGCCTTCGCCCGGGCGGAACTTCCCGCGTTCTACGAGGCGGGCGCCCGGGCCCCCCACCCCGCTGGACGGGCGTTCCTGCTCCTGCTCGACTGCGCGCTCGAGGACGTGAGCGCGAGCCGCTTCGCCGAGTACCTGTCCCTCGGGGAGACGCCCTCGCCGGAAGCCCCGAGAGCCTCGGAAGGCTACGTGGCGCCGAGGCGATGGGAGGAGCTGATCTTCGACTCGGAAGTCATCGGAGGCGCCGACCGCTGGGAACGACGGCTGACCCTATTCGCCGCCGAGCTGCGCGCCCGGGAGAAAGCGGCGCCCGACAGGACCGCGCGGGAGCGCGCCCGTCGGCGGCGCGAGGACCTGGAGCGGCTCACCCGAACCGCGCTGCCGCTCGTCGCCCGGCTCGCCCGGCTTCCGGACGCCGCTTCCTGGAAGAGCTGGGCCGAGGCGCTTTCCGACCTCGCCCGGGCCGCTCTCCTCCATCCCGAGGGCGTCCTGGGATGTCTCGAGGAGACCGCCCCCATGGGCGAAGTCCGGCGGGTGACGCTCGAGGAAGTGCGCGCCAGCCTCAGCCGCCGGCTCGCGGAGGTGGTACGCCGGTCCTCGGGGAGCCGCTACGGACGCATCTGGGTCGGGCCGATCGAAGGCGCGCGGGGCCTCTCCTTCGATGTCGTCGCGGCCCCCGGGCTCGCGGAGCACGTGTTCCCCCGGGTGATCCGCGAGGACCCCATGCTACTCGACCGCCGGCGCAAGCGGCTCTCGTCACGCCTGGCCGTACGGGGGGACCGGGGGCGGGAGGAGCGGTTGCGGCTGCGGCTCGTGGTGGGCGCCGCGCGTCGCCGCCTCCTGCTGACCTATTCCAACCTGAACCTGGCCGAAGGCCGGTCGCTGGCGCCGTCCTACTACCTGGCCGAGGCCTTCCGCGCCGGTTTCGGCGAGACCCCCACGCTGGCCGCGATCAAGGCGCGGGCGTCGGGCCGGCACAGCCCGGTCCGCCCCGGGACCCGGGCTCCAAAACGGCCAGAGGCCGCACTCGACCGCCGGGAGTTCGCCCTTTCCCGGATCGCGGACGCCCGCGACGACGCCCTCGGCAGGCCCGAAGCCACGGGCGCCGCCGCCTGGCTCCTCGACGATCGCCGCCTCGCCCGGGGGTTGCGATTCGCCTTCATGCGAGGTTCCCGGAGCTGGACCGCGGCGGACGGTTTCCTGACCGCCGCCGGATCCCGCCCGCCGCCGGTGCTCGAGGCGTTTCGTCCGGACCGGCGCGCCTGGTCCGCCACCGGGCTCCAGTCCTACGCCGAGTGCCCCTACCGGTTCTTTCTGAAGAACCTGGTTCGGCTGCGCCCGGTGGAGCGCCCCGGGGCGCTGGAGATGCTGGACCCCCTCACCCGGGGCTCCCTGCTGCACGAGGTGTTCTTCCATCTCGGGCAGCGGCTCCGGGAACGCGGCCTGATGCCCCTCCCCAAACGGAGCCGGGAGGCGGCCTTCGAGGAAGTTCGCGCCGTCTTCAACAGGGTCGAGCACGAGTACCGCGAGCGGTGCGCCCCGCCCTACCGGGGCATCTGGGACGACCAGATGGACGGCATCCTCGCCGACCTCCGGGGATTCGTCGAGCGCCTCGCCGGAAGCGGCGTCACGATGCAACACAACGAGTTCAGCTTCGGCCTGGCGCTCCGCCAGCCCGCCGACCCGGAGAGCACCCGCGATCCGGCGCTCCTTCCGGGTCCGCTGAAGCTGCATGGATCCATTGACGCCGTCGAAACCCGCCCTGACGGCGGGGCCCAGGTCACCGACTACAAGACCGGCAAGGCGTCGCTGGCGTCCGTCTCGGGAAAGGAGGCCACCTTCGGCGGTCGGGGGCTTCAACCCCTCCTCTACGCCCATGCCTGGGGAGCCATCTCCGGGGAAGAGGTGGCAGTAGGGCGCCTGTACTACGCCACCGTGCGCGGGGCCTACCGGGAAACGGAAGTCCGGACGGCGGGGGCGGAAGCCCGGAGTCACCTGGTGCGGTTCGTCCACATCCTGAAGGAGGCCATCCTCGAAGCCCGGTTCCCGGCTCTCCCGCACCCGGAGCTCAGCTATCCCCCCTGCAACTACTGCGACTACCTGTCCGTATGCGGTCCGGCGCCCGCGCGCCACAAGGTCGAAAAGCGCCGGAGCGGAGCGGCGATCGACGCGGTCCAGCGGATCCGGAGGCTCCCATGAGGCGCATCCGGGATCCCGGCGCGGAAAGGCTGGCGGACGGCTCCGCCCGCCGGCGCATCACCGAGGACCACGACACGACGCTGGTGGTCGAAGCCGCGGCGGGGACCGGCAAGACCACGGCCGTGGTGCGCCGGGTGACCGAGCTGCTCGCCCGGGGGACGGCGCAGATGGACCAGATCGCCGCGATCACCTTCACCGAAAAGGCCGGCGGCGAGCTGCGGCTGAGGATTCGTGAGGAGATCGAACAGCGCATCGCCCGGGAGCGCACGTCGGGCGAACCGGCGGTCATCCGCCGCCTGGAAAAAGCGCTCGGGCGACTCGAAGAAGCGCCGATCGGCACGATTCACTCGTTCTGCGCCACGCTGCTGCGCGAGCGCCCGATCGAGGCCGGCGTGGACCCGGGCTTCGAGATCCTGCGGGGAGGGGAGCAGGAAGCGCTCTTCGCCCGCGCGTTCCGACGCTTCTTCTCGGAGCAGCTCGATGCCCCGGGCAAGGGAATCGCCCGTCTCCTGCGGCGCGTCCGGGGGCGGGAGAGTCCGGTCGACCGGCTGCGGGAGGCCGGCCGGATGCTGCTCGACTACCGCCCCTTCGATGCCCCCTGGACGCGCCGCCCGTGGGACGCGGAAAAGGAGACCAGAGCGCTTGTCGACCAGCCGCTACGGTGGACCGACGCCGAGGGGAACGAGCGCCGGACGCCCTGCCTGCTGGACATCCCGGCGCTCTACGAGCGTCTCCCCGAACACGGCTGGGCCGGCAACCCGAACTGGCTCCGGGAGTCGCTCGCCCCCGCAGCCGAGCTGGCGCGGGAGATCGGGGTCCGGCGCCGGGCCGGAGCCGACGACATCGGCTGGGCCGAGCAGCAGCTCGCCACCCTCCGGGTCGCGACGTACCGCGGGAGGGACGATCCGGCGGACCCGGTGGCGCCCCGGCGCGCCGCATTCCGGGACCGGCTGGACGACTTCCAGAGGCGCTCGAACGCGGAGCTGGCGGCCGACCTCCGCGAGGATCTGCGCCCCCTGCTCGCCGCCTACGGCGAGGCGAAGCGCAAGGCGGGCAAGCTGGACTTCGACGACCTGCTTCTCAAGACCTGGGACCTGCTGCGCGCGAACCGCGACGTGCGGCGGGAGCTGCAGAACCGGTTCCGGCAGGTGCTGGTCGACGAGTTCCAGGACACGGATCCGATCCAGACCGAAATCGTGCTGCTGCTCACCGCCCTGGAGGAGCCGCCGGAAAGTGACTGGGCGCGGGCGGTCCCGGTCCCCGGCAGCCTCTGCCTGGTAGGGGACCCGAAGCAGTCCATCTACGCCTTTCGTCGGGCGGACATCGCCCATTACCTGCGGGTGAAGCGGCGCCTGCTCGCAAACGGCGCCGCCGAGGTGCGGCTGACGACGAACTTCCGGTCGCGGCCGGAGATCTGCGACTTCGTGAACCGGGTCATGCAGCCGGTGTTCGAGGGCCACGCGGACGCGGCCGACGGGGTTTCCTACGTCCCGCTCCACCCGTTCCACGAGTCGCTCCCGGGCGCGCCGCCGCTCTACGGGATCCCGACGCCGAACGCAACGACCCAACGCGAGCTGGAGCACGAGGAGCCCCAGGAGGTGGCGAAGTTCGTGCGCCGGCTCCTGGAGGACGGACACCAGGTGCGTTCCCCGGCGACCGGCCGTCTCCGGAGCGTCCGGGAGTCGGACATCTGCCTGCTGTTCCGCCGGTTTCGCTCCTTCGGGCGGCTAATTCCCGAGCGCTATGCCGACGCCCTCCGCCAGCGGGGGATCGCGTGCTCGCTGGCGGATGTCCAGAGTTACATCCGGAGTCCCGAGGTCACCTGGCTCAGGGCGGCGCTCACGGCGATCGAGTTCCCGCGCGACGAGGTGAGCGTCTATGCGGCGCTCCGCAGCCCGCTCTTCTCGATCCCGGACGAGCAGCTCTTTCGTTTCCGGGTGGGCCCGGATGGCGGGAGCCGGCGCCCGCTCCAGCCGGGGCGCCCGTCCCGGAGAGGCACTCGGGAGGGGGCGCCGCCCGAGGAGCGGGAGGTCGAAGCAGCGCTGGACTTCCTCTTCCAACTGCACGAACGGCGGAACGCCCGCCCCATCGCGGTCACGGTCCAGGATCTCCTCGGCGTGCACCGGGGGGAAACCGTCTTCGGCTTCGCGCGCTCCCCGGCCCAGACCCTTTCGAACCTTCGCCGGCTGACCGATGACGCACGGGCCTTCGAGGCCGGCGGGGGGCTGTCCTTCCGCGCCTTCGTGGAGCGCCTCGCCGACCAGGCCGAAAACCCCGACCCCGGGGGGCGGAACATCGTGGATGAGGATGTCGAAGCCGTCCGGGCGCTGACCATCCACACCGCGAAAGGCCTGGAGTTTCCGGTCGTCGTCCTCTGCGATGCGGCCTACAGCCCCTCCGCGCCCGCCTCCCGCATCGTGGATCCCGAGCGGAGGCTCTACGGGTGCAACCTCGGAACGCTGCGAAACCCGATCCGGCCGTGGGACCTGCTCGAGCACGAGGATGAGGTCATGGGAAAGGAGCGGCGCGAGCTCGACCGGCTTCTCTACGTCGCGGCCACCCGGGCGCGGGACCTCCTCGCGGCCCCGACCCCACAACTCCGGTACGGCGGCGGCGGCCTGCTGGAACCGGTCTCGAAGGCGCTGGAAAAGCACCCCTGTCCGCCCAGCGCATCGGGTGAGAGCCTGCCCGGCGCCCGGCGCCGGGACGCGCCCGAGTGGCGCATCCTGATCGCGAAGCAGGACGACGCGGCGCGGCGCCGCGGCATCCGGGTCGAAGCGGAGTTTCTGGAGCGGCGGAGCGCCGCCCGGGCCGAGGCCAGCCGCGAGACCCGACGCTCCTGCCCGGCGAAGGCGCTCGCGGAGGCCCTGGCCGCCGCCGGGTCGCAACCCGCCGGCCCCGTCGAGGTCCACGCGATCGCCCAGGACGCGGGCCGCCCCGGCGGAGCCCCGTTCGGCAGCGTGGTGCACCGGATCCTGGAGCGCGTGCCCTTCGATGCCGACCCGGCGGCGGTGGCGCGGGAAGCGGAGCGGGTGGTCCGCCAGGACGGCCTCCCCGAGGAACTGGCCGCCTCCGCCGCGAGCGCGGTGTCCCGGGGCCTCGGGCACGAGCTGATTCGTAAGGCCCGCGCCGCCGCGACGGTCTACCGCGAGCTGCCGCTGGTCCTGGAGGCCGAGGTTCCCGGTCCCGGGAGCGGGGATGGTGGACCGGGCTCCGCCGACCCCGACGAATTCGCCTCGGCGCTGGACCCGCGTTCTTCGGAGGATCCCAACGCCGCGAGCGACGAGGGAGGAGCGCCCACTCCGGAGGGCGGCCCCGTCCCGCATCCCGGCCCGGTCCTCGCCCCGGGCCCGATTCTGGTCGAGGGCGTCGCCGACCTCGCCTTCCAGAGCGCCCCGGGCGGGGCGTGGACCGTCGTGGACTTCAAGACCGACACCCTGGAAGACGACCGACCCGGGAGCGAGGAACGAGGCGCCGTCTACCGCCACCAGGTCGCTCTTTACGCCGCCGCCGTCTCCCGGGCCACCGGCCTCCCGGCGGTCCCGGCGCTCCTCTTCGTCTGACCTGACGGAGGAAATGGCCGGAAGATGAACAGCCGGCAGGTTCGCGAGCGCCTGGCCGGAGAGGGCCTCAGCGGCCTGCTATCGCTGGACCTCGAGGGCGGAGACCGCATCGCGGCGATCGGCGCCGTCGCGGCCGACTCGGGGCGCGCCTTCGCCTGGCGCGTCTCCGGGGACGTCGCCTCCGGCCTGAAGCGGCTCGACGACTTCGCGCGGGGCGCTTCCTGCCTCGTCGGGCACAACATTCTCGACCATGACCTGCCCCTGCTGAGCGCTCAGCGGACGTCGCTCCGGCTGCTCGAGCTGCCGGCCATCGACACGCTCCACCTGAGTCCGCTGGCGTTTCCCGAAAACCCCTACCACCGGCTGGTCAAGCAGTACAAGGAGCCGGGGCTGGCCCGGGTCCAGGTCAACGATCCGCTCCTCGACGCCGAGCTGGCGCTGGAGCTCCTCGCCGACGTCACCGAGGCCCTGGCGAAGAAGGACGCACCCCGGCTGTACGCCTGGCACGCGCTCCTCGCATCGGGCGTTCGGGGCCGCGGTTTCGACCGCCTCTTCCGCGTGCTGCGCCGGACCAGGTCCACCCCCCGCCTCGCGAAGGCGATCCCCACCGTCGAACGGCTCCTCGCCGAGGCCGGCTGCCCGAACCAGGCGCGGGCTCTCGCGCGGGAGGCGCCCGACGAGCCGGAGGCGCTGGCCTTCCTGCTGGCCTGGCTGCCGGTCGCCGGGGGCAAGTCCATCATCCCGCCCTACGTCGAACACCGGTTCGCGCCGGGCCGGCTCGCCCGGCGCCTCCGGGAGACGCGCTGCGAGGCCCCGGCCTGCGACTGGTGTTCCGACCGCCTCGACCCCCGCGCCGCCCTCAGGCGGCTGTTCGGCTTTCCCGACTTCCGGACAGAGCCGCGCGGGCCCGAGGGAGAGAGTCTCCAGCGGGCGATCACCGAGCGCCACCTCGCCGGGGAGAACGTCCTCGGGATCCTCCCCACCGGCGCCGGCAAGTCGGTCTGCTACCAGCTCCCGGCGCTCATGCGCTACGAGGCGAGCGGATCGCTCACGGTAGTGATCTCTCCGCTGGTGGCGCTCATGGCGGACCAGGTCGAGTCGATGCGCCGGCGCGGCATCATCTGCGCCGCGACGATCAACGGTCTCCTCTCCATGCCAGAGCGCGCCGAAGCGCTGCAGCAGATTCGCTACGGCGACGCCGGCATCGTCCTCGTCGCTCCGGAGCAACTGCGGAATGTCGGTTTCAGGAACGCGATCGAGGGCCGGGTCATCGGCGCCTGGGTCCTCGACGAGGCCCACTGCCTCTCCAAATGGGGACACGACTTCCGGCCCGACTACCGCTACGTGGCCCGCTACATCGCCGAGCGCCACCAGAGCGCCGCCGCGCCGATCCTCGGCCTGACCGCCACGGCCCGCCGCGACGTCACGAAGGAGATCCGCGACCACTTCGCAGAGGTCCTCGGAACCTCCCTCGCCGTGCTGGACGGCGGGACGGAGCGGACCAATCTCGATTTCCTGGTGGCGCGCACCTCGCCGGCCCAGCGCCTCGAACAGATCCACGAAGCGCTCGAAGGCGTGATTGGCGCGCCGGGATCCGGGGGAGCGATCGTCTACTGCACCACCCGGCGCAGGACCGAGGAGACCGCGCGCGCTCTCGCCGACCGCGGCCTCGGCGCCCGGCACTTCCACGCCGGGCTGTCTCCGGAAAGAAAGCGCGACGTGCAGCGCCGCTTCCTGAGCGGGGAGATCGCCGTGGTCGTGGCGACCAACGCCTTCGGGATGGGCATCGACAAGCCCGACGTGCGCACCGTGGTGCACGCCGAGATCCCGGGCTCGCTGGAGAACTACCTCCAGGAAGCCGGGCGCGCCGGCCGCGACGGCGACCCTGCCCGCTGCCTGCTGCTGTTCGCCGACGAGGATCCGGAGCGGCAGTTTTCGCTGACCGCGCGCACCCGGCTGGAGCGGTCCGACATCGAAACGGTCCTGCGGGCGCTCCGCCGGATGGACCAGCGCGGGAGACGGCGCCGCTCCCACGCCCCGGTCGTCGCCACCTCCGGCGAAATCCTGCTGGAGGACCGCGAGGGGGACTTCGTTCGCGACCGGGTCTCGGACGACAACCGGGTGCGCACTGCCATCGCCTGGCTAGAAGAGACGGGGCTCGCCCGGCGCGACGAGAACCGGACCCAGATCTTCCCGGCCACGCTACGGGTCGCGACGGTCGCCGCCGCAAGACACAAGATCGAAGCAGGCGGCCGCCGCCGGAACATCCGTCCCGAGGACCGCGACCGGATGCTCCGCATCGTGGAGATCCTGGCCGCCGCCGACCCGGACTCCGGGATCTCGACCGACGACGTCATGATGGAGTGCGGGGTATCGCACCGCCGCCTCCGGGTCCTCTTCGACGCGCTCGCCGAACTGGGCATCGCCTCGAACGACCTCCCGATCACGGCCTACGTCCACGTCGGGGTAGAGAACTCGTCGCGGCGGCGGCTGGCGCTGGCGCAGGAACTCGAGCACGCGCTGATCGGCGAGCTGCGGATCGAGGCGCCGGACCAGGAAGTGAATGTCTGGACCCCACTGGCGCTGCGCCGCCTCTCCCAGCGCCTCCGCGAAAAGGAAGTCCGGAATCCCCTGCCCGAGCGGGTGGTCCGCCTCCTCACCGGGCTCTCGGGGGATGGGCGGGACGAACCGGACGCGCGCCGCAGCCTGGAGCTGCGCCGCCACAGCCTGGACACCGTCGCCGTGCGACTCCGGCGCAGCTGGGACGGAATCGAGCGCCTCATGCGGCTTCGCCACGGGGGCGCGGAGCTCCTCCTCGGCCACCTCATCGGCAAGGTCCCGGCGGGCGACCGGGGCGTGGACCTGCTGGTGGAGACGACCTGCGGCGCGCTTGACCAGGCCGTCAGGAAGGACCTCTACCTCCGGTCGCAGCTCCGGTCCGACAGCCCCCGGCCGCTCATCGATCGGGCGCTGCTCTGGCTCCACGAGCAGGAGGTCATCTCGCTGAACCGGGGGCTGACGGTGTATCGGCCGGCCATGACGTTGCGCGTGAAGCGCGCCCGGCGACAATTCACCGCGGCCGACTTCAAGCCGCTCGCCGAGCATTACCGGCAACAGACGGCCCAGGTCCACGTCGTCGCGGACTACGCCCGGCGGGGGATGGAGGACATCGGCCAGGCCCTGCGCCTGGCCCGGGACTACTTCTCGCTGGGGCACGACGACTTTCTCCGCGCCTGGTTTCCCCGCCGACGGGCAGAACTGCGGCGGGAGACGCTCCCCGAGCACTACACCCGCATCGTGACCGCGCTCCGCAACCCGGCGCAACAGAAGATCGTCGCCGACCCCCGCAAGCGGACGAACGTGCTCGTGCTCGCCGGGCCGGGCTCCGGCAAGACCCGGGTGCTCGTCCACCGCATCGCCTACCTGATCCGGGTCCAGCGCGTCGACCCGAGGAGCATCCTCGCGCTCACCTACAACCGCCACGCGGCGGTCGAGGTGAGAGGACGCCTCCGCGAGCTCCTCGGCAGCGACGCCCGGGGCATCCAGGCCATGACCTGCCACGCGCTGGCGCTGCGCATCCTCGGCATCTCCTTCGCCGATCGGGCGAAGAACCCCTCCTCCGACGAGTTCCCCGAGATCCTCCGCGATGCCGCGAAGCTGTTTGGCGGCGACGAGGGCGTGGCCGGCGTCACCCGCGAGCAGGTGCTCGGCCGGCTGACCTGGGTGCTCGCGGACGAGTACCAGGACATCGGCGAAGAAGAGCACGACCTGATCGCAGCGCTGGTGCGGCCGACCACCCGCGACGGGGTCCGGCTGCGGCTCTTCGCGGTGGGCGACGACGACCAGAACATCTACGCGTTCAAGGGCGCCTCGGTCCGCTTCATCCGGCGCTTCGCGCAGGACTACCGGGCCCGGGAGGCCCACCTGGTCGAGAACTACCGCTCCACCGCCCACGTCGTGGCCGCCGCCAACCTCGTCATCCAAGGAGCCGCCGACCGGCTGAAGCAGGGCCGGGCGCTCGCGGTGAACCGAAGCCGCCGGCGCGACCCGCCCGGCGGCCGCTGGAGCCGGCAGGATCCGATCGGGCGGGGACGAGTGCAGATCCTCGAGGTGCGCGGCGGCCGGACCGCCCAGGCCGTCGCCGCAGTCACCGAGCTGCGCCGCCTCGCCGCGCTCGACCCGACCTGGGACTGGCGGCGCGCGGCGGTCATCGGCCGGAACTGGGCCGACCTGGAACCAGCCCGGGCCGCGGCCGCGGCGTCCGCGATCCCGGTCCAGAGCGCGCGCGAGGAGGCCGGCTCCTTCTGGCGCGCCCGCGCCACGGTGCGCTTCCTCGAGGCGATCGGGAAGGGCGGCGCTACGACGGTCTCGCGCGATGAACTGGAACGCCGCGCCACCGAGGCGCCAGCGGACCGCTGGGGACGCATGCTCCGCCAGGCGCTGGAAGAGATCCTCGTGGAGGAAAGCGGGTTCGCCCGCCTCGCGGTCTCCTTTCTCCGCGACTACCTGGCGGACTGGGGCCGCGAGGTGCGGCGGCGCCAGCGGGGACTGCTTCTTACCAGCGCCCACCGGGCCAAGGGCCTGGAGTTCGACCACGTGGTGATCCTCGACGGGCGCTGGCGGAGCGTCGGGGAAAACGAGGACCCCGACGCGCCGAGGCGGCTCTACTACGTGGCCATGACGCGCGCCCGGGAAACGCTGACCCTGATGGACGCCCGGGCCGGCGGTGCGCCCCATCCGCGCGACGAACCGCTTGACGCCCTCCCGGCGACGCGCGCCGCCGCCCTCACCGAGGCGCTCCCCGGCGAGCCGTCGGTCCTCTGCCGCGCCGCCCCCGAGGCGGAGCTCGCGGACTCCCGCCTCCACGACCGCCGCATGGTGTGCACCATGGAGGACGTCTTCATTTCCTTCGCGGCCAGGGAACCCGAGGACGGCCCGGTGCACCGCACCATCGCCGCGCTGGAGGTGGGCGACCCGCTCGACCTCGACCCGGATGGCCGCACCTTGCGGGACGCCGCCGGGCGGGCCGTGGGCCAGATGTCCGGCGCCTGGGTGAACCGCAAGAGCGACCGGTGGGCGGGCCTTGGCGACCTGGAAGTCGCGGAGGCCGCGGTGCATGGGATCTTCACCCGCCGGAGCCGCGACAACCGCGACGATGCCTGGGCGAAGGCGGACCGCGTGGACCGCTGGGAGGTTGTGGTACCGCGCTTCGTCCTGCGGCCGGGCGCGCAACCGGCCCGGAAGGCCGCCCACCGGTTCCCTTCCCCCGCCCGTCCCCGGCGCGAAGCCGCGGACCGACAGAAGAGTCCGGCCTACCGCGAACCCGGCGCCGGACCGAACGGATCGAAGCGGCCGTCGGCCGCGGTCCAGCCGGCGTCGGCGAAGAGCACCGACCCGGTGATGTAGCTCGCGGCTTCGGACAGCAGGAAGACGATCGGGGCGGCAATCTCTTCCGGGGCCGCCCAGCGGCCCAGAAGCGTCTTTCCGGTGTAGGCCGCCTTCCAGTCGGGCCGGCTTTCGATGGGCGCGGTGAGCGGCGTCTCCACCACGCCCGGCGCGAGCGCGTTGACCCGGACCCCGCCGGCAGCGAGCTCCGCCGCCGCGGTGCGGGCCAGCTGCACGATGCCCGCCTTCGTGGCGGCGTAGACCCCCTGCCCGGGCTCGACCACCTGGGAACGGATCGAGGAGAGCAGGACGATGCTCCCGCCGCCGGCCCGAACCAGCGCGGCGCCCCCGTGGCGAAGCGCGTGAAAGCAGCCCTTCAGGTTCAGCGAAACGACCCGGTCGAACTCGGCGCCGGTAGTGTCGGCGAGGCGCTTCCTCACGTTCACCCCCGGAGTCGCGACGACCCCACGCACACGCCAACCGTCCGCCTCGAGGTCACCGAAGAGGCCCTCCACCGACGCGCCGCTGCGGATGTCCACCTCCCGCGCCTCGAGGCGGCCTCCATCGCCCCGGACCCCCGCCGCCACGGCCTCGGCCCCGGCCAGATCGCTGTCGGCGACCACCACCTGCGCCCCCGAACCAGCGGCCAGCCGCGCCGTCGCCGCGCCGATCCCGGACGCCCCGCCCAGAACCACGATGTCCCGCCCCTCGAGCGAGAACGGCGAAACGGGCTGGGGCACGGCGGCGGATTATGGCCTCTCAGGGCATCTCGATGTCGAGGCTTCCCGGCTCGGTCAGCGCTTCGGCCCTCGGGTCCGCGAGCATCCGCCGCGCCTGAGCCTCGAGAACCTGGCCCGCGACCCGCTCCTCGACCAGATGGCGGGTGCGGCCCTCACGGACCACTGCCAGTACCCGCCATCCCTGCGCACAGGCGCGAGCCTTATGTAGGCGTGGCCGGTGAGGACACCGGCGCTCCAGGCGGGCGCGCCCTGACGTATCGAGCGCCGGACCTATGGAGCGCCGGCGTCCTCGCCGGCCTGCGCAACAGCGTCGCCCCGCCCCATCCGGCCGCCCCGCCCAGCCGCCCCGCCCCATCCAGCCCCGCCCATCCAGGCGCCGACCACGACCACGATCGCAGAGGCGGCGATCCCCAGCAGGGATCCGGGGAGCGGCAGGCCTTCCGGCGCCAGGAGAAACACCGCGGTCCCGACCCCGGCGCCAGCCAGAACGACCGGCCCCGGCGGCCGGAACGCGTGGAGGCCCGCCACGATCGGCACGAAGAGGGCGATCCCCAGGATCGAGTAGAAGATGGTGATCGCGTCGATCACGCTGCGGGCCAGGACGGCGATGACCACCGCGGCCAACCCCCCGACCACGGCGGCGCCGCGAGCCATGCGCAGCACCGCCGCCTCGTCCGCCCCGGGGCGGAGAAAGCGCTGGTACACGTCCCGGGAAAACGAGGTCGAGAGCATGAACAGCACGGCGTCCGCGCTCGACACCTCGGCGGAAAACAGCGCCACCACGCCGAGGCAGCCGAGCCAGACCGGCAGCGAGCCCATGAGCAGCGCCGGAAGCGCCGCGTCGGGAAGTTCCAGGCCGGGGTGGAGCACCGCCGCCGCCGCTCCCAGAAGCGAGGGGACGGCGGCGAACGCCAGCAGGGTGATCCCCGCCGCGAGGAGGCCGCGCCGCACCGCGGCGGCGCTTCGTCCCCCGAAGAGTTTCTGCAGGATTCCCGGCGAGACCAGGAACGCGGGGACCAGGACGGCCATGGTGGAGAGCGCCATCCCTCCGTCGCGGAACACATCCAGGGCGCCGTCGCCGAGGGCGGCTTCGATTTGCGGCGTCCCGCCGGCAGCGGTGAGCGCCCAGGGGACGGCGAGGCCCAGGCCGACCGCCAGCACCACCAGCTGGACGAGGTTGACCCAGGCGGCGCTCGCGAGCCCGCCCACCGCGAAGTAGGCGATCATCACCGCGCCGGAGGCGAGGACCGCCGGCACGAACCCGATGTCCGCCGCCTCCGCGACCAGCACTCCCGCGGCCAGAAGCTGCGCGGCGAGCACGAACAGGGTGGCGACGAGCAGGAGGCCGGTCAGGGCCACCCGCACCGGGGCGCCGTAGCGCAATTCGAGGAAGTCCCCGACGGTCCGCAGTCGTTCCGCGCTGGCGGCGCGCCACATGCGCGGGCCGAGCCACACCGCGAGAAGCAGCGTGCCGATGCCGGTGGCGCCCACCCACCACCAGGCGGCGAGCCCGTGCTCGTAGCCGAGCGCGGTCGCTCCCACGGTGGAGCCGGCTCCGATGTTGGCGGCGACCACGGTCGCGAAGACGAGGCGGCCCGGAAGCCGCCGTCCAGCGACAAAGAACCCCGAGGCGGAACGGGACCGCCGCGAGACTGCCCAGCCGACCCCGATGAGGAGGGCGGACCAGACCACCAGAACGGCGAGGTACACCCGAAGCGCTCCTGAAGCGGATCAGGGACGGGGCAGGTCTCTTGCCGCCGGAATCCCGGGAAGCGACGCTGCCGAACGCACCGCATCGAGCACCGCCCGCGCCACGACCTCGGCGGCGAGCGCCCCGATCCGGCCCACCGGCGCCTCGGGACCGCCCCCGGTCGCCAGCGCGAACAGGGTGTCGCCGTCGGAAGGGGTGTGGACCGGATAGATCGTGCGCGCCAGCCCGTCGTGCGCCATTCGGGCCACCCGCGCCGCCTCGGCCTGGCTCAGGTCGGCATTCACCGCGACGACGCCGATCGTGGTGTTCGCCCCCGGCAGCGGCCCCGTCCCGGCGCCCGCACCGTCCTCAGGAGGGTCCTCGTCGAGCAGAAGCCGGCGAGCGTCGGCGAGCCCGCCGCCCAAAGCCCGCACGCCGGCCACGACCCGCCCGGTGCCCGGGTCCACGATGTCGCCGACCGCGTTCACCGCGATGAGCGCCCCGACCACCAGCCCGTCCCGGCGGCGAATGGAAGCCGTGCCGATGCCTCCCTTCATCGCCCGCGCGGCGCCGCCGAGCTTGCCCACGGTCGCCCCGGCCCCCGCCCCGACGTTCCCCCGCCGCACCGGATGGCGTCCGGCCCGCGCCGCGGCGGCGTAGCCGCAGTCGGGACCGGGCCGGGGGGCGCCGACCCCGGCGACGCCGAGGTCGAACAGGATCGCGGCGGGAACGATCGGCACCCGGAAGGGGCCGACCCGATAGCCGATTCCCTCACTCTCGAGGTAGCGCATGACCCCGTCCGCCGTCGCGAGTCCGAACGCGCTGCCGCCGGAGAGCACCACCGCGTGAACTGCCTGGACGGTGTTCTCCGGCCGCAGCAGGTCGGTCTCGCGGGTTCCCGGCGCCCCCCCGAGGACCTCGGCGGCGGCCACCGCGCCGCCGCGCGCCAAGACCACGGTGCACCCGGTCGGAACCCCGTCGAGCTCGATCTGCCCCACTTCGATTCCCGGGACCGCCACCAGCCCGGGGTCGGCGGCGTCCGGCGCCTGCCCCCCGCTGCCGGCGACCGGATGCAGCGCCAGGAGGGCGAGGGCGGCAGGCGGAAAACGGAACCGGGACAAGGGATCGGAGCCGCCGCGGCGACGGCGGCGCGGTGGGTATTCTCGCCGCCGATGGCCGATCTCTGTCCGGTGCGGGCGGAACTCACCGAAAGGATCCTCCGCGAAGCCGAGGGCGCCCGCGACGAGATCGCCGAGCTGACCGGGGCCCTCGTCCGGATTCCAACGGTCAACCCGCCCGGCGAGCACTACCTGGAATGCGCCGCGTTCCTCGCCGAGCGCTTCCGGGCGCTGGGATGCGATGTCGCTCTCCTGGATCCGCCGCCGGCGAACGGGGACCGCTACCCGCGGCGGAACGTGATCGGCCGACTCGGAAGCGGGGAGCGCCGGCTCCACCTGAACGGACACTTCGACGTGGTGCCGGCCGGGAGCGGCTGGACCACCCCTCCCTTCGGAGGGGAGATCCAGGACGGGGCCGTCTGGGGACGCGGCACAAGCGACATGAAGGGGGGCATCGCCGCCTCGATCTACGCGGTGGAGATCCTGCGGCGCGCCGGCGCCCGCCCCACGGGGGTGATCGAACTCTCCGGCACGGTGGACGAGGAGTCCGGCGGCCACGCCGGGGTGGCCTGGCTCGCCGCGAACGGCCACATCGCTCCCGAGACGGACGCGGTGATCATCGGAGAACCCTTCGGTTCCGGGCGCATCTGCGTCGGGCACCGGGGGGTCTACTGGTTCCGGGTGGTCTCGGAGGGAGAGACGGCGCACGGCAGCATGCCGTTTCTGGGGAACAACGCGATCCACCAGCTCGCTCCGCTGCTCGAAGACATCCGCACCGGCTGGACGGCGGCGCTCGCCGGCCGCCGGACGACCCTGCCGGTGGTCCCCGAGGGATCGCGCGCGCCCACGATCCAGGTGAACAGCGTCATGGGCGGGCAGGCCGGCGCCGCCGCGGAGAGCCCCCAGGTGCCGGACCGGGCCGAAGCCGTGGTGGACCGGCGATTCATCGAGGAAGAAGGCCTCGACGCGGTTCGCGCCGAAGCACGGCGCCGGGTCGCGGCCGTGGAAGCCCGGAATCCACGGCGGCGCTACCGCATCGAGGACCTGCTCACGGTGGAGCCGGTGCGCACCCCGCCCAAATCGGTCGCGCTGCGGGCCGTCCGCTTCGGAGTGCGGCGGGCGCTCGGCCGCCCGGCGACCGAGGTGGCCAGCCCCGGGACCTACGACCAGAAGCACTTCGCCCGGATCGCCGGGGTCCGGGACTGCATCGCCTATGGCCCCGGGATTCTCGAGCTGGCGCATCGCCCCGACGAACGGGTCCCGGTGGACGAGCTCGTCCGGACCACCGCCGCCCTGGCCCTGGCCGCGGCCGCCGTGGTCGGAACAGCCTGAGCCCGGCGACGCGGACGGCCGAGCGCGACGATGGAGGGCTCCGGCGCCCTGGTGGTAATCGGCATCGCCGCCTTCGTCCTGCCGGCCCTGGCAAAGCGCACCCGCCTCCCGGCGGTCGTCGCGGAAATCCTCTTCGGCGTCATGGTGGGGCCGCTGCTGGGAGTCGTCGAGAGCACCGAGCTCATCGATCAGCTCGGAGAACTGGGCCTCCTGATGCTCATGTTCCTGGCCGGGCTGGAGGTGGACTTCGAGGCGCTCAGGAAAGGCGGCGCCGGGCCGATCGTCAGGTCGCTGGTCGTGTTCGCTGGCACGCTCGGCCTCGCCTTCCTCGCCGCCACCTGGATGGATCTGCCGATCTACTACGCCCCGCTGCTCGCCACCACATCGGCGGCGCTGGTCATTCCGAGCCTGCGCTCCGCCGGCATCACGGCCACCCAGCTCGGTCAGGCCATCCTGTTCGCGGCGATCCTCGCCGACCTGGTGACCCTGCTGCTGGTCGCGGAGATCACCATCTGGGCCGAGGACGGCTGGGGCATCGAGATGATCGGCGGGGTGGTGATGCTCGTCGCGGTCGTCGTCGTGCTGCGCGGCCTGAAAGTGCTGCTCTGGTGGCATCCGAGCCGGGCGGCGCGGCTCTTCCGGGAGGACCACCCGGACGAGATGGGCATCCGCGGCGCGCTCGCTCTCCTCCTGGTGTTCGTGGGGCTCTCCGCGCTCCTCGACGTGGAACCGATCCTCGCGGCGTTTCTCGCCGGCGGGGTCTTCGCTCTCCTCTTCCGGCCGCCGGAGGGGCTGACCCGGCAACTCTCGGGTTTCTCGTGGGGCTTTCTGATCCCCATCTTCTTCATCAACGTCGGGCTTCGATTCGACATCGCCGCGCTGATGGACGCCGAGGTCCTGGCGCGCGCCGGGGCCATCATCGCGATCGCTTTCCTGGTCAAGTTCATCCCCGCGCTGCTCTACATGTTCTGGGGCTTCTCGCTCCGGGCGGCCGCCGCCGCGGGGGTGCTGCTCTCCGCCCGGCTGAGCATCGTCGTCGCCGTGGCCACGGTCGGCCTCGAGCTGGGCCTGCTGACGCAGGCGGACCGGTCCATCGCCGTCCTCATCGCAGCGGTGACCTCTCTGGTTTGTCCCATACTCTTTCGCAGGATCATCGGAAGGGACGCCGCTCCAGGGTGAGGCTCAGCCCTTCCCTCAGGAGAAACGCCATGTCCACGCCGCATTTCACGACGAGCCGCCGCACCTTCATCCGGGCCGCCGCGCTGCCCGCCGTTCTGCCTCTCGCGCGCGGGGTCGCCGCAGCCGAGGACGAGCCCTACTTTCACCGGGTGCGCCGGGAGTTCCCGTTCGGCGAGGAAAAGGTCCCGATGAACGCCGCGAATCTCTGCCCCTCGCCCCGATCCGTCGCCGACCGGGTGAGCGAGCTCACCCGGGACATCGACCGGGACTGCTCGTTCCAGAACCGGGGGAAGTTCTCGCGGTTCACCGAGGCCGCCCGAAGCGCCGTGGCCGCCCAGATCGGCGCTTCGCCCGACGAGACGGCGCTGGTGCGGAACACCAGCGAAGCCAACAATATCGTGAACGCCGGCGTCGGGTTCGGGCCCGGGGACGACATCGTGCTCTGGGACCAGAACCATCCGACCAACAACGTCGCCTGGGACGTGCGGGCGGCGCGACGCGGGTTCGCGGTGCGGCGCGTCGCCACCCCGCGACACCCGAAGTCCGCCGCCGACCTCGTCGCCCCGTTCGTGGACGCGCTTCGGCCCGAGACGAAGGTGCTCTCCATCACCCACGTCTCGAATGTGTCCGGGATCCGTCTGCCGGTGCGGGCGCTCGCCGACGAGGCGCATGCGCGCGGCATCCACTTCCACGTGGACGGAGCCCAGAGCTTCGGGGCGGTGGCCCTGGACATGGAGGCCATGGGCGCGGACACCTATTCCAGCAGCTCCCACAAGTGGTTCTGCGGCCCCAAGGAGTGCGGGGTGCTCTTCGTCAACGCCTCCCGAATTCCGGAGCTCTGGCCGTCGGTCGTGGCCCCGGGCTGGGGCAACGACGCCGAACCCGATCCGGTCGGGGCCCGGAAGTTCGAATCCATGGGCCAGCGCGATGACGCGTGCCTCGCGGCGATGGAAACGACCGCCGCCTTCCACGCCGGGATCGGCCCCGAACGGATCGAGGCCCGGGTGCTGGACCTGGCCCGCCGGCTCAAGGAAGGGATCCGCGAGCAGGGGATCCCGCTGGTGACGCCGATGCCGGACGCCCTCTCCGCCGGTGTGGTCATCGTGGAGACGCCGGCGGAGGCGCGGCGCGAGGTGTTCTCGCGGATGTACGAGGAGCACGGCATCGCCGGCTCCACCTCCGGCGGCTTCCGCCTCTCGCCCCACCTCTACAACACCGGCGAGCACATCGAGCGCGCCCTCGCCGGGCTCACCGCCCTCCGGTCGCTGATCGTCTGACCCTACCCGGGCCCTGGCAGCGAGAGCGCCCGGGCCGTCGCTTCCGGGATCCCCCCGAAGTGCCCGTTGGACAGGAACAGGAGGACCGTCTCTCCCGGACCGTCCGCCAGTTCGACCGAACGGGCGACGATCTCCTCCGCGTCGTCCCCGACTTCGGCCGGAATCCCGCCGGCGGCGAGGTCCGAGGCGAGGCGGTCGAGATCCAGGGAGCGGTCGCGATCCGGCCGCCGGCCCCGGGAACCCGCCGCCGGCGCCGCGAGCAGCACGTGGCTCGCGCCGGCGAAGGCGGCGGCGAAGCGCCCCTGGAACACCGAGCTGCGGGAGGTGAACGAGCGAGGCTCGAACACCACGACGCGCGCGGCGGCCGGCCAGCGGCGCCCCGCCGCGTCGAGGACCGCCTCGACCGCCGTGGGGTGATGGGCGAAATCCCGGACCACCCGCAACTTCCGATCCGTCGAGGCCCCGATCGGTTCGAGGCGGCGCACCACGCCCCGGAAGCTCCGGGCCGCTTCCCGGATCGCCTCCCATTCCACCCCCATCCGGACAGAGGCCGCGGCGGCGGCCAGGAGATTGCGTCCGGACGCCCAGCCCCAGAAGGGCCCCTCAAGCGCCGGCCAGGGCTCTCCGCCCCGGGTCACGTGGAGCCGCCCGCCGCGGGCTCCGAGGGATTCGACCGTCCCCGCCCAGTCGACCCCTTCCACCGGGGCCCCGCCGGACGCCGGAACCGAGAAGGTCTCCACCGTCGTGTGCGCGGCGCTCCGGAGCGCGGCGGCGGCGGGCGAGTCGGCGCCGAGGAGGAGCAGGCCCCGCCGGGGCGGCAACCGGGCGAGAAAGGAGAAGGCGCGGCGCACGGCGGCGAAATCGGCGTAGATGTCCGCGTGGTCGAACTCCACGTTGCCGATGATCGCGACCTCGGGCAGGTAGTGGAGGAACTTGGGTCCCTTGTCCCAGTACGCGGTGTCGTATTCGTCCCCCTCCACCACGAACGGCTCTCCCGCCGCGCCGAGCCGGAAGCTGGTTCCGAGGCCGCCCGCGATCCCGCCGACCAGGAACCCGCTGTCCCGCCCGGCGGTCCGGAGCATCCAAGCGGCAAGCGAGGTGGTCGTGGTCTTGCCGTGGGTTCCGGCGACGACCAGGGGGCGCCGGGTCCGCAGGACCAGCTCCCGCAGGGTCTCGGGAAAGGACACCAGCGGCAGACCCAGGTCGAGCGCCGCCTCGAGTTCCGGATTGCCCCGGGAAATGGCGTTGCCGACCACGACCGCCCGAACCCCCGGAGGGAGATTCGCCGGCCGGAAGGGCGTGCTGACCGGAATCCCCTCCCGCTCCAGCAACGTGGACATTGGGGGATAGGCGCCCTGATCCGAGCCGGTGACCGCGTAGCCGAGCCGCGCGAGGAGCCCGGCCAGAGAAGCCATCGCCGTCCCCGCCACCCCGAGAATGTGGAGCCGGTCTCCCGACTGAAGCCCGTGGATCAAGCCACCGCCCCTTCGAGAAGGGTGAGGCCGTCCTCGTCCATGCGCGCCCGGGTCTCGAACGGCACGGTGCGCGCCGGGCGGTCCGAGGTGTGGCCGGTGGCAAAGCCGTAGACGGCCGGAATGCCGAGCGGCTCGGTCAGCCGGGCCAGCAACTGCTGGATCGTGTAGCCCTGGTCGGGGTGCTGAAAACAGCCCGGCATCTGCCCGAAGATGATCCCGGCCGCGCCCCGGAGGGCCCCGGAAAGGCGCAATTGCTGGAACATGCGCTCGATCTGGTAGGGCTTGGCCCCGATGTCCTCGATCACGGCGAGCGCGCCCCGGAAGGACAGCGCGAACGGCGTTCCGGAGAGCGCCGCGACGAGCGAGAGGCATCCCCCCCGGAGCACTCCCTCGGCCTTTCCGGAATGCAGCGTCTCGGCCCCGTCCCAGGGCAGGGTCAGTCCGGGCGCGACGCGGGACAGGACGGCGAGCGTCTCCTCCGCCGCCCAGGCCGCCGGTCCCCGGGCGATCTGCTGGGCGACCATCGGCCCGTGAAAGGAGGCGACGCCCGCGCTTGAGGCGAACGCGAGGAGCGCCGTCGCGTCGCTCGACCCGAGGATGGCCTTGGGGCGCTCCCGGAACCGTCCCGGATCGAGGTCCGGGAGGATGTCCATGCTGCCGTAGCCGCCGCGCGCGCAAAACAGCGCATCGATCCGGTCGTCGCCGGCGAGCTCGAGGAAGTCGGCGAGGCGGTCCGAGGCGGAACCGGCCGTGTAGTCGGCGCGCCGAAAGAGCCGGGGCGAGCGGCGGATCCGGAAGCCGAGCCCCCGCAGTTCCCGTTCGCCGGCCTCCACGAACCCGGCGCGCACCGGGCTGGCCGGGGCGAAGATCCCGATCGTCGCGCCGGGGCGGACCGCCGGAGGACGGACGATCGGGCGCGCGTCACCGGCCCCGCCCGCAGCGGCGGCGGTCAGCGAAGCAGCACCCACGCAAGCACGAACATGAGGAGAGCGGTCACAAGGACGAGGCCAAAGGCGACCGCGATCACGATGGAGCGCGGGACCGGCTTCGGAGCGGACGCTTCCCGATGCGCCTCCGGCTCCGCCGCCGGCGCCGGCTCCAATTCCGGGGCCGGCTCGGCCTCCGGGGCCGGCGGAGCGGGAACGGCGGCGAAATCGTCATCCCCGAAGTCGCGGGGCACGGCGGTCCAGGCACTCCCGCCCGCCGGCTGGGGCGGGTCTGCCAGGCTCTGGGACGGGTCCGCCGGACTCTCCGGCGGGCCCACCGGACTCTCTGGTTCGGGGGGATCCGGATCCTCGGGAAGCGCCCCGGCCCCCGACGGGGATTCGATCCGGCAGTGCACCGGCCCGAACGCCACCCGGTCCCCGGGCCCCACACCCATCCGCGTCTCCACCCGGTCACCGTTCAGCCAGGTGAAGTTCGTGCTCTCGAGGTCCTCGAGGTGGAGACGGGCGCCCCGAAGCAGCAACCGCGCGTGCCGACGACTGACAAAGGGTTCGTCGAGCCGAAGATCCGCGTGCGGAGCGCGCCCCACCACCGTCTCCCGCTGCGTGATGTGGTAGGTGGCCGGCGGTTCGCGCCGTTCCGCCGCGGCTTCTCCGGACACCGCGTCCTCCACGGTGATCCGGTACATCGGCGCCGCCCGCTCCGCGGCTCCGCTCACGGGAGAGCCTCCGCGCGGCGGCGCGCCAGGGGCGCGAGCAGCGGACCGTCATGGGTGACGAGCGTCGCACCCTCCGCCGCGGCAGCGGCTTCGAAGGCGGCGCGCGCCCGCTGCCGCTCCCCCAGCGCCGCGAGCGCGACCCCCCGGTAGTAGAGGAACGTCCCTTCCCCGATGCCCGACGGCCCGGCTTCCGGCGTCTCCCCGAGTGTCTCGAGCATGGCCCGGCCGGGGTCCCCGAGCAGGATCCAGCAGATGGCGGCTTCGAGCCGGCGTCCGAAGTCGTCCTGCCCCCGGGCGAACTCGCCGCCGAGCGCCACCAGCCGCCGATTGCACCGGTCCCCGGAGAGCGAAGGCAGAACCGGCGTCTCGCCGACCTCGACCCGGAGCACGCGGTCCGAATCGCGGCGGCGCGCAAGAACCTCCAGCACCCTGCCCGGGCTTTCGCGGGCGAAACCGTCGCGGAAGCCCACTTCATCGGAGATGGCGACGCCCCCCGCCTCGACGAGAAGATCGCCGGGCTCGAAGCCGGCGAGTAGCGCCGGTCCGGTCGGATGCACGCTCACCACCTCGAGGCGGCGGAGCGTCCCCTCCGGGGCGTGCGTGCGCCGGACCGTCGCGCTCAGGCCCAGCCAGGGCCGGCGGCGATCCGGGGAGGCGAGCAACGACTGCAGGGCCGCCACCGCCGTCCGGGGCTCAAAGCCGTCGAAGGCCGCGGTGTCCGGCCGCTCCGCTCCCGCCGCCAGGAACTCGACCCGCGCCGGCCCCGCGCCGCGTTCCGGCGTCACCAGCCGGATCTCGGCCTGCGGCTCGACGGGAACCGGGGCGGGAGAGAAGAAGAACCCGTCGGCCGCTTCGAGGGCCTCGCGGACGGCCCGGGCCGCCGGCTGATCCGGCGGGTCGGCGGTCAGGACCAGAACCGGAGCGATCTCGCAGCGGACGACGGTGCGGGCGCCCCGCGAAACCCGGAAAGACCGGGCGCAGCGCCCGGCGGGATGGCGAATCTCCACTTCGTGGTCGCCGCTGCACATGGCCGAAAACGACAGCGGCGTGGCCCCGCGCTCCTCCCCGTCGAGGACGACCGTGCCGCCGCCGGGCTCGCTCTCGATCCGCAGCCCGCCGGTGGACGGCTGGAGGCGGACGAACTGCGGCAGGTAGTCGCGCGCTTCATCGGCGTGGAACGTCAGGCGCGTCGGGCGGCGGCAGGGCGCCTCGAACACGATCTCGTTGGCGCCGAGCGCCAGCGACCCCAGCTCCAGCGGGGCGGAAAACTCCTGGTCGGCGAACGCCGGCGGGGCCAGCGGGCGGAGTTCCTCCGGCAGGCTCCCGGAGGTCGAACCCACGACGCGCCCTCCCACCCGGACGGTGACCCCCGCCGGGAACGTGATCACCGGAAGAACCGGGCCGGAACGCTCGAGCGTGTGGTCGATCATGATGATCTCGCCGGGGAGCGCCTCGCGCCTCGGCTCTTCCACCGCGCCGTAGCCCACCCGCTCGATGACGACGGAGAGAAACCCCGCGTGGACCGGGCGGCCGAGGAGCGGTGTGCGCCCCACGAGGGTCCCGCCCACCCGGACCTCGGCGCCGTCCGGATCGGTGCGCACCGTGAGCCAGGCCACCAGCGACGACCGCTCCCGGTCGAACACTTCGACCACGGCCGGAGAAAGATCGGCGCGGTCCAGCTCCCACGCCGGATCCGCCAGCAGGATCAGGCGGAACCCGTCGGCGGCCGCGTCCCGGTTGCCCCGGCTCAGTTCCGCCCGGGCGCGGTACTCGCTGGCTCGAAGAAGCAGCTCCGTCTCCAGCTCGGGAAGATCGGCTTCGGGGCCGCGCCGGCTCTCGAGGTCCTCCACGATGCGCGTCAGGGCCAGCACCGCTTCCAGCGCCCGGTCCGGGTCGACGGCGAGGGCGCGCAGCTCCCGAACTTCCACGGAGAGCGCCACCAGGTCGACTCCGGCCGTCTCCGACGGGGGCTGCCGCGCCTCTGCCAGAGGAGCCGCCACGGCGACCAGACCGAGGGACGCGAGTGCGGCCGGGAGGCGCCCCGGTCCCCGAAGAACCGGCCGCCGGGTCGGCGGCAGCCGGCGTCTCATCGGAACACCGCGACGGAGCGGGGAGCCCGGGCCAGGATGAAGATCGTTCCGTCCTCCCCGACAGCCAGCGAGACCGGTTCGCGCACGGCGCTCCCGGGGAGGATGTCGCCCCGAAGGAGGGTCAACGAGGAGAAGTCCCGGCCGTGGACCGCCACCGTCGGCCCCTCCGCGTCCAGGATGTAGAGATGGCCGAGGGCGTCGAAGGCCAGGTCCACCGGCTCCTCCAGCCCCTGGTCCCGGGGAATGTGAAAGACCCGGCGGCCTTCCGCGTCGAACCCGAGAACCCCCTGGTCCTCGTCGATCAGGACCAGGTGGCCGGCGGGGTGGCGGCTGATCCGGATGACGTCGTCGAGCCGCGGGTGCGCCGTCCGGCCCAGGTGGTCGCCCCGGGAGGAGAACCGATGCACCGTCTTCTCGCGATCGTCCCAGACCCAATACCCCTCGGGGACGGCGGCCACGGCCCGCACCCGGCGGAGCGGCTCCTGCCGGGACCCGGCTCCGGAGACGGTGAGGGACAGGGTGTTCCCCCCGACGAACAGCGTGTTCTCCGCCGCGACCACCGGAGTCGGGATCCCGCCCTCTCCGGCGGGAGCGAGCGCCAGGTCGCGGGGATCGCGGACCCCGTAGGCGCCCGCGAACTCTCCCGAGCCGCCGTCGGGACGGAAGACCTGCACTTCCTCCTCGTCCACGTCGAGCACGAACAGCTGCCCCCCACCCATGCGGAGCCGCCTCGGATCCCGAAGCGGACGCGGCGCCCGCAGCGCGCCGGCGAAGCTCCAGACCGGAGGCCCGGGGCCGCGGAATCGAAAGATGAGATTGGCCAGCGCCGATGCGCTCTCGGCCAGGCGAAGGGCCTCCGCTCCGGCTTCGAAAGCCCCTGCCCCATCGCCCCGCCGGGCGACTTCCAGGGTTTCCGCGCGCAGGCCGCCGATCTCGGCGAGCGCGGCGTCGAACTCTCCCGCACGAGCCAGGGCCCGGGCCAGCTCCAGGCGGAGCGGAAGGATCCGGCCCTCCGCCCGGGGCGCCTCGTTGGGGGCTTCGTGGAGCGCCGCGAGGAGAGCGCCGGCCGCGCCGGCCGGGTCGCCCCGGGCGTCGAGCAGCGCGGCGATGCCGGTCAGCGCGGAGAAGGACCAGGGCGAGCCGGATGGCCCGACGGCACTCAGAACCCGCTCGAACTCGGCCAGCGCGTCGTCGGGGCGCGGGGGAGACCCCGCCGCCGCGAGCTCGCCGAGAAGCAGGTGCGCCCCCGGCGCGGCGTCCCCGGCGGGAAACTGGCGGAGGACCCGCTCGGCCATCGCCCCGGCAGCCGCGTGATCGCCCTCCACGTCGAAGCGGTGCCGCGCGATGCGAAGCGCCGCGTCGTCGGCCAGGCGGCTTTCCGGCATCACTTCGAGAACGGCCTCGAAGTCGCGGAGCGCCTGGTCGTAGCGGCCTCCGCCGTAGAACTGCTCCGCGCTCCGGAAGCGGCGCTCTGCGGCCCGCTCCAGCTCGGCATCCGCGGCGGTCTGGACCGCGCCGTCCGCCACGGCCGGCGGCGGAGCAGCAAGCGCCGCGAGGAGGGCGCCGGGCGCTGCCAGGCTACGCATCGGAGGGGCTACGCATCGGAGGGCAGGCGGGGGATTGAAGGGGGGTTCCGGCGCCCGGGACGGTTGGATTCTAGGGAAGGCCGCGGCCGGCGCCCGGATCGCCGCCCGGACCGGCGCCCGGATCGGCCACGAAGAGCCCGTCCGCCGCCGCTTCCCGAACGGCGTGGCGCAACGCCTGCGCCCGCTCCAGCGTGGCGAAGGAACCGATGGCGGCCACGCCCGAAATCCCGGACCCCGCGAGCACCGGAAGAGTCTCCGGCGAGAGGCCCCCCACCGCCCACACCGGGGCGCGGGACCTCCGGCACGCCGCCGGGAACACCCCGGGCGGCTGCGGCAGCTTGCCGCCGGTCGGCGCCGCGGGGCCGAGCAGCACGTAGTCCGCGCCGGCGCGCGCCGCCTGCTCCGCCCCCTTCACCGAGTGGACCGAGCGCCCCAGCAGAAAGCGGGATCCGACCGCGCGGCGGACATC
>JAAXGQ010000255.1 GCA_012271265.1 Vicinamibacteraceae bacterium | reverse complement strand
GCCCACGGACCATGCCCGCCTGCGGCGGTGGCCGGTTGAGGACACCGGCGCTCCCGGTGCACTGGCCGGTGAGAGGGGCAGCCCCATGGAGCGCCGGCGTCCTCGCCGGCCTACGCCGCACCACCGCTCCCTCAGGCAGTCTCCTGCCGACCCCGTGCGGACCGACCGTGGGCCGGGAGGCCCACGGACCATGCCCGCCTGCGGCGGTGGCCGGTGAGGACACCGGCGCTCCCGGTGCACTGCCGGTGAGGACACTGGCGCTTCATGGGGGGGTGGCCGGCGAGGACGCCGGCGCTCCCGGTGCGCTGGCCGGAGAGGCGTCGTGGGCTTTCGCCCTAGAATCCTCATCGGTCCGAGTCGTCCAGATGGTCGCCGGCTCGTGGAGCGGGAGGAAAGTCCGAACTCCGCAAGGCAGTGCGCTGGGTAACGCCCAGTCCGGGTGACCGGAAGGAAAGTGCCACAGAAAACAGACCGCCTCTTCCCTCAGGGGAAGCGGTAAGGGTGAAAAGGTGCGGTAAGAGCGCACCGCCCGGGCAGTGATGTCCGGGGCACGGTAAACCCCGCATGGAGCAAGACCAAATAGGGAAGCGTTCGAGGGCCGCCTGTCCGAGCTTCCGGGTAGGTCGCTGGATCCGTCGGGTGACCGGCGGGCTAGATGCATGACCGTCACCCCGGGGCGGGAAACCGGCCGGGGGAACAGAATTCGGCTTACGGGCGGCTCGGGCCCACGGCCGCCCACGCCGCATGACCCTGGTCACCGGCGGCGCCGGCTTCATCGGCTCCACTCTGGTGCAGGCCCTGTCGCGTGCGGGCGAGCCGGTGCGGGTTCTCGACGACTTCTCCACCGGGCGCCGCGGGCGCGTGGCGGGACTCCCCGGCGTCGAAGTGATCGAGGGCGACATCGCGGATCGACGGGCGGTGCGGGCGGCCGCGGCCGGCGTCCGTCGGGTCGCTCACCTCGCGGCGCTCGCCTCGGTGCCTCGGGCCGAGGTCAACCCGCGCGAAGCGGCGCGAGTGAACGTGGCCGGGACGCTCACGCTACTCGAGGAAGCGCGCCGGGCCGGCGTCCGGAGCCTCGCCTACGCCTCCTCGTGCTCGGTCTACGGGAAGGGGGAGGGACCGTTCAGCGAGACTTCGCCGGTCTCGCCCCGATCCGTCTACGCCATCACGAAACTTGCCGCAGAGCGTCATGTCCTGCTCTTTCACCGCTCGGGCGGCCCGGCCGGGATCGCGCTCCGCTTCTTCAACGTCTACGGACCGGCCCAGCCGGCGGATTCCCCGTATTCGGGAGTTCTGGCGCTGTTTGCCGCGGCCGCGCGCTCCGGCGCCCGTCCGATCATCCACGGCGACGGCCTCCAGACGCGCGACTTCGTGCACGTGAATGACGTGGTGCGCGCCATTCGCCTCGCCCTCGATGCCGCCCCCGGCGCGGCCGGGGGTCAGGCCTTCTGCGTCGCTTCCGGCCGCGCCGCCACGATCCGCGAAATCTGGACGCTCGTGGCGGAGGCGGCCGGTTCGTCGGCGCGGCCGCGGTTCGGACCCTCCCGGGCCGGCGACATGCGGCACGCATCGGCTGCCACCGTCCGGGCGGCGGAGCGGCTCGGATTCCGGGCGCGGATCGGTCTCGAGGACGGAATCCGCAGTTTTTTCATTGCGAAATGACGATTCTCTCATGCGATACTTGAAGTGGTGATGCGCGTTGTTCCGGGTTCCCTGAGCCCGTCGTTCGCCGTGGGGGCGGCGATGCTCCTTGCGGCGGCGGTGTTCCTGGGGTCCCTCGGTCGGTCCTGGTTCCAGCGCCTGCCGGATCCGCCGCCGGCGCCCGCGCTGGACCTGGCCGAAGTCCCCGCCGGCGTGCCGCTGCTCTTCGAGACCCCTGACCGGTTTCGGCCCGGCGACACGCTGGTCAACGTGCTGCGGCGGAATGGCTTTCAGGCTCTCGAGGCGCATGAGGCCGCCTCCGCCTTTGCCCGGGTGGGGAATGTCCGGGCGCTCAGGGTGAACCAGGCCGTCCTGCTGCACCGCGACGGGAGCGGGCAGCCGGAGCGGCTGCGCGTCGCCGTTTCCGACACCCGGACCATCGAGCTGACCCGCCACGCGGGGGACTGGCTGGCCAGGGAGACGACGGTTCCCATGACCACCCGCCGGGACATCGTGCGCGGCGACGTGGAGGGGAGCCTCTGGGCCAGCGTCACCGCCGCGGGGGAATCGCCGGCGCTCATCGAAGTGATGGCCCGGGTACTCGAGTACGACATGGATTTCACCCGGGACACCCGGCGGGGAGACCGCTATGCGGTCGTCGTCGACAAGCGCTACGACCCGACCGGAGAGCCCCGGGGCTACGGGGATGTCCACGCGGTCCGCTACACGAACCGGGGGCGCGACATCCATGCCTTCCGGTTCGCCTTTCCGGATGGCGGATCGGGGTACTACGACTTCGAGGGCAATGCGGTCCGGCGGAGCTTTCTCGCGGCGCCGCTCGCCTACACCCGGATTTCCGGCGTGTTCACGAGCCGCCGGCTGCACCCGATCCATCGCGTCTACCGCCCCCACTTCGGCGTGGACTACGCCGCGCCGAGCGGGACGCCGGTGCGCGCCACGGCGGACGGCGTGGTGACCGATGCCGGGATGCGCGGCCCCAACGGAAACATGGTGACCCTCCGCCACGCGCGGGGCTACGTCACCAAGTACCTCCATCTCCTGCGGATTCCCCGGGAGATCCGTCCCGGGCGCCGGGTGAGCCAGCGCGACGTGATCGGCTACGTGGGCTCGACCGGCACCAGCACCGGTCCCCACCTCGACTACCGGATGTACCTCCGGGGCAGGCCGGTGGATCCGCGTGCCCAGAACCTTCCTCCCGGGCCGCCCATCTCGCCCGAACACCGCCCGGCGTTCGAGAACTGGCGCGACGCGATGCTGCGCCTCCTCGCGGAACCGCGCGGAGCCGGCCCGCCCGTGGTCTTCACCGAGGCGGAAGCCGGATCCTGATCCGGAAGGACCGCCGGCGCCGGCGGCCGGGCGGGCGCCGAGCGAAGGGTCGACGGTCCGTCAATCAGAACTGACGCCTTCGTCAACCGCGGTTGACGGATCGCTCCGCCCGAAGGCGGACGCACCCGGGCCGCACACCCTCCCCACGGCGCGGGACGGCGGGGTCGCGGTGGCTCGAACTCCTTGATCCTCGGGTGGATGCGCCGCGAGGAAGCGTCGGGTGGGCTTTCGTTGCGGCGGCCGGCGGCGCTCCTTCCCAGTCCTGGCGCGCGAGTTGCTGAAGGGGAGGTCCATCCATCCACCATCCTGTCTTCGAGGAGGTATTCATGAGGATCCCCGGACTCTTGCTGCTCATCGCGGCCTTCCTTGTCCTTCCCGCCGTCCTGCCCGCCGCCGGCGCGGCCGTCCAGCCCGATGAGGCGATCAACATCAACACCGCCGACGCGGAGGAACTCACGGAGCTGCCGCGGATCGGCGAGGTCACGGCGGCGCGGATCGTGGCCTGGCGCGAAGAGAACGGCCCCTTCAGCCGGGTCGAAGAG
>JAAXGQ010000254.1 GCA_012271265.1 Vicinamibacteraceae bacterium | reverse complement strand
CGGCAGACGTGGCTGAGCGGCTCGGCGCCGCGCGCGATGGCGTCGGCGAGCAGGGCCGTCAGGTGGTCGTCCACCGTTCGTGTGGTCGTCATGCGTTCGTTGCTCCTTGCCCTCGGGGCTCACTGTGCCCGGGCTGTGCAGGGTGGCGGGGGGGGCCGTCCGCTTCGGCGGGGTCGGGTTCGGATGGCGTCGATCGCCTCTCGAGGTGGCGATCGTCGCGGCGTGGCAGGTCTGGTCGTTGGAGCCGGAGACGGCGGGCCGCGAGCCGGCACGGCGCGTCCGTGAGGTCGGGGTCGGCGTTGGTGGAGTTTCGGGGCTTGGCGGCTCGAGGCGGCGTCGGGTTCGGCGGGTGGTCCCGTTGCCGGCCGTCCGCCCCGCTCAAGGCAATGGGGGGCGTGTCGCGCCGGCGTACAGCAGCACGGCTTGGGTACCGGGCTCCAGCGGAGTTGCTTCGCGCAGCTCGCCGTTCGTTGTCGTGATCGACACCGGCTCCACGTTGTACGCGCCCAGCGCCTGCAACTTGCCGTCCGGGTCAGCAATCACGATCACGGTTCGTGCCTCGTCTCCCCTGGGCGCCGCGTGAAGCACGCCGGCCACGGTCAACGGCGGGATTTCGTCGGTCAGGGCATCGAGCAGCGTGTCGTCGACGTCGTGCTGCTCTCCGGTGTGCGCGGAGATCGCCAGCCGGCCGTCCGGGGCCGCGTGTGGGCGGTACCACTCGTCCTCGTAGAAGCACCGGCTCCTGTCCTTCAGCCGTACCGGCCGCCCCCGGTCTGCGGCGTCCAGGAACTGCTTGCGGGTCATGACGTACCTCCTCGTGGTCGTGGGTCTGGCCTCGGTCCGGCTCGGGCAGGGAGGATCCGGGCCTTCGTCACGATGTCGCTTGCTTTCGCGCCGGGGTCGGCGTCCGTGGGCAGATGAGAAGCGCGATGGGTGGCGGCGCGGCGGGAACGCCGGTGAAGGGGAGTCGGAGCTCGGGAGGCCGGGGGATGCCGGCTGCCTCGGGCTGGGCGCGGCGGCCGGCGGGCTGGCCGGCGCCCTTGGCTACGCCGTGCCGAGTCGTTTCGGCTCCCGCTCGCTGCTGTCAGG
>JAAXGQ010000028.1 GCA_012271265.1 Vicinamibacteraceae bacterium | reverse complement strand
CGGCGTCCTCGCCGGCCCACGGTCTCTCGGCACCGCGGCGCGGTCGGTCACGACACTGCCCAAGGGACCGACGGCCGGCGTAGGCCGGCGAGGACGCCGGCGCTCCATGGGGTCGGCGCTCCATGGGACCGGTGCTCCATGGGGCCGGCGCTCGATACGTCAGGGCGCGCCAGCATGGAGCGCCGGCGTCCTCGCCGGCCCACGGTCTCTCGGCACCGCGGCGCGGTCGGTCACGACACTGCCCAAGGGACCGACGGCCGGCGTAGGCCGGCGAGGACGCCGGCGCTCCATGGGGTCGGCGGTCCGGGGGGCCGGCGCTCCGGGGGACCGGAACTTGCGGTGCGGCGCGGTGTTCCTGCGTCCGGGGCCTATCAAGTGTGACAATCGGTCTTGGGGAATCCGGATATCACAGTAAAATGGGCTCGTGTTGCTACAGCGCGCCGCGGCCTTGGAGGCGCTGAGCGAGGCGTTCGACCGAGCGCCGACCGTCGCGCTGCTCGGCCCACGTCAGGTCGGGAAGACGACGCTGGCCCTGGAGTACGGGCGGCGGTTCGACGGTCCGGTCACCCGCTTCGACCTGGAGAATCCGAGAGACCTCTCCCGCCTTGAGGATCCGCTGGGCGCGCTGGAACACCTTTCCGGCCTGGTCATCCTGGACGAAATCCAGCGCCGTCCCAACACCTTCCCTGTCCTGCGCGTCCTGGTGGACCGACCCGACAACACGGCCCGGTTCCTGGTCCTCGGCTCTGCCGCTCCCCACCTCCTTCGTCAGGCGAGCGAAACCCTCGCAGGGCGGATCGCCCTCAAGGAGCTGTCCGGTCTGGATGTGAGGGAGGTGGGCGTCGCGGCACTTCGGCGCCTCTGGTTGCGCGGCGGGTTCCCCCGGTCCTTCCTGGCACGCACCGACGCAGCCAGCTTCGCCTGGCGACGCGACTTCGTTCGAACGTTTCTGGAGCGCGACCTGCCGCAACTGGGCGTGCGCACTCCGGCCACCGCACTACGCCGCTTCTGGACGATGACCGCCCACCTCCATGGCCAGGTCTGGAATCATGCGGAGGTCGCCCGGGCGTTCGGGTCCTCGCCCAGGGCGGCCGCAACCTACCGCGACTTGCTGGAGTCTGCGCTCGTGCTCCGCGTGCTGACGCCCTGGTCGCAGAACGTCAGGAAGCGGCAGGTGAAGGCCCCGAGGATCTATCTTCGTGACGCCGGGCTCCTCCACTTCCTGCTTGGCATCCGCACCTGGGAGGACCTCGAGGGGCACCCGAAGGTGGGCGCCTCGTTTGAGGGGTTCGTGATCCACGAACTCACCGCGCATTTCGGCGCCGAGCCCGAGGAGTGCTTCTTCTGGCGGGCCCACACCGGCGCCGAGGTGGACTTCCTCGTCGTGCGGGGCCGGGAGCGGCGGGCGTTCGAGATCAAGCGGACCTCCGCCCCGCGAACGACCCGCTCCATGCACACCGCCATGCGGGACCTTGGTCTCGACCACCTGGACGTCATCCACGCCGGGGAGGACACGTATCCTCTCCGCGACCGCATCCGCGCCGTAGCCGCGTCCCGCATCCGCGAGGACATTCCGCTATAGCCCGGCGCCGTTCCCTACGCGTTCCAAGGGGCCGGCGAGGACGCTGGTGGGCGCGCGCGCCGGTCTCCTGCGCGTATGCTCGCGGGTTGCCGCATGAGTGTTTCCGACACCGACCTTCCCAGGGACGAACCCGTGAGCGACACGGGAGCGTCCCGGCCGGAGGCGCCACCCCGCAGCCGGCGGGAATTTGTCCGAACCGTCGCCGCCGGATCGGCGCTGGCGGCCGGCCTTCCGTCCGCGCTCCTCGCCGAATCAAGGGTCATGGCCCGACGAGGTCATGGGCAGACTCCGCCCACGGACCGCATCGGCCTCGCCGTGATCGGGGCCGGTGGGATGGGCATGGCGAACGTGAACACGGCGCTCCGCGTCCCCGGAGTCGAACTGGTGGCCGGCTGCGACATCTTCGACGGCCGCCTCGATGCCGCCCGCGAGCGGCACGGCGACATCTTCACCAGCCGCGACTACCAGGAAGTCCTCGCGCGCGACGACGTGGACGCGGCCATCGTGGCGACGCCCGACCACTGGCATCAGCCCATTTCGGTGGACGCGCTCCGGGCGGGCAAGGCCGTCTACTGCGAAAAGCCGATGGTCCACCGGATCGACGAGGGAGCCGGCCTGATCCGGGCCGAGGAGGAGTCCGGAAGCGTCTTTCAGGTGGGCAGCCAGGGAATGAGCTCGCTGGGCAACGAAAAGGCGAAGGAGCTCTATGAAGCCGGCGCCATCGGCGAGCTCAACTACGCCGAGGGGTTCTGGGCGCGCAACGATCCGATCGGCGCCTGGCAGTACCCGATCCCTGCCGGCGCGTCCGAAGAGACGGTGGACTGGAAGCGCTTTGTGGGCCGGGCTCCGGAGATGCCCTACGACCCGCTGCGCGTCTTCCGCTGGCGCAACTACCGCGATTACGGCACCGGCGTTGCCGGCGACCTCTTCGTCCACCTCTTCTCCAGCCTGCACTTCGTCGTCGGCTCGCACGGTCCGACCCGGATCCAGGCGACCGGCGGGCTGCGCTACTGGAAGGACGGCCGCGAGGTCCCGGACGTGCTGCTCGGCATGTTCGACTATCCGGCGACCGGGACCCATCCCGCCT
Organism: Vicinamibacteraceae bacterium; assembly: GCA_012271265.1. Taxonomy (GTDB): domain Bacteria; phylum Acidobacteriota; class Vicinamibacteria; order Marinacidobacterales; family Marinacidobacteraceae; genus JAAXGQ01. The sequence continues at coordinate 11,960 of JAAXGQ010000028.1, read as the reverse complement.
TCAACCTCTCGCTGCGGGTCAATTTCGTGGACGGGACGTCGGGCAGCACTTTCCTGCGGCTGGTCGGGAGCGAGGGGGCCATGGACATCACCTGGACCGAAGTCGTGCTCCGCAAGAACGAGGCGGTGGACCCGATGGACGCCTTCTCTCGGGAAAAGATGGCGGAGGCGGCGGGGAGCGAAGACGGTCTTCCCGGCCGGGTCGGCATGAGGCCGCCGGTCGAGATCCGCTACGAGGTCGAGCGCGGCTATCGCGGGGCTCACCTGGACCATTTCGTCCGCTTCTTCGACGCCGTCCGGGGCGGGCCGCCGGCGGCGCAGGACGCGAGGTTCGGCCTGCGCGCCGCCGCTCCGGCACTCGCCTGCAACCTCAGCTACTTCCAGGACCGCATCGTCGGATGGGATCCCGAAGCGATGCGCCTGACCTGACCGGAGGAGAGGGGCCGATGCGGGAAGCAGGCGGAATGCGCGGCGTGGGGAAAGCGCTCGTGGCGACGGCGGCGGTCCTCGCCGCCGGCTGCGCGGATGTCGCCGAAGGCCCTCCCGGAGGAAGCGCGGATCCCGGGATGACCGCCCCCGCCGAGGCAAGGTTCGCCCCGCCCAACACCCTCACCGAGGCCGAACGGGCGGCGGGTTGGCGCCTCCTCTTCGACGGCGAAACGTCAGGCGGATGGCGCGGCTACAACCGCGACGACTTCCCGGAGACCGGCTGGGGGGTGATCGACGGCATGCTGGTCGTCGGGGCGACCGCCACGGACCCGGACGTCCCGGTGGGCGGGGACATCGTCACCACCGAGTCCTTTCGCGACTTCGACCTCAAGTTCGAATTCCGGCTCTCCGAGGTCGCCAACAGCGGCGTCCTCTACCGGGTGATCGAGGAGGAAGGCGCCGAAATCTGGTGGAACGCGCCCGAGTACCAGGTGCTGGACGACAACGCCTACATCGAGATGGGGACGATGGACATGCACACCCATCTCACCGGCGACAACTACGACCTGCACGCCGCCGGCGAGAAGACGCTGCACGGCCCCGGCGCGTGGAACGACGGCCGGATCCGCGTCCTCAACAACCATGTCGAGCACTGGCTCAACGGGACGAAGACGGTGGAGTACGAGCTCGCCTCGCCGGAGTGGGAGGAGCTGGTGGCGGCCAGCAAGTTCGCGCCCTATCCGCGGTACGGGCGGGCGGCGGCGGGTCCCATCGGGCTCCAGGACCACGGCCGGAACGTCTGGTACCGGAGCATCCGGATCCGCCCCCTTGAACCGGTCTCGCTCTTCGACGGGGAGACGCTCGACGGCTGGCAGGTGCACGGAACCGAGCGCTGGTACGTCGAGGACGGAGAGCTGGTGTGCGAGAGCGGCCCGGACGAGGAGTACGGCTATCTCAGGACCCTGCGGACTTTCCGCGACTTCGACCTGACCGTCGACTTTCGGCAGGAGGCCGACGGCAACAGCGGGGTGTTCTTCCGCTCCGGAGTCGCAGGGACGACCGTGAGCGGCTGGCAGGCCGAGGTGGCGCCGCCGGGTCTCTTCACCGGCGGCGTCTACGAGTCCTACGGGCGCGGCTGGCTGGCGCAGCCCGATCCGGCGCGGGACGCGGCGCTTCGCATGGGCGAGTGGAACACCCTGCGGGTGCGGGGGGTCGGCGACCGGGTGACCACCTGGCTGAACGGGACCCGGATGGTCGACTTCGAGGACGATCGGATCGGGGCGGGAGATGGTTCCATCGCGCTCCAGATCCACGACGGCGGCGGCATCAGGGTGCGCTGGCGGAACCTCCGGATCGTGGACCTCGGCTCGTAGCGCGCCGCCCGGCGAGGAACTGTCCTGACTCCTGTTGGCCGGCGGATGCGCGGCGCAACGGGGTGAAGGGCCGGTTCCGACGCGCTACATCCCGTTGCCGGCCTCCACGATCCCCTTCAGGATCACGAAGGGCTGCATGAGCGGATTCGTGAAGCGGTAGCGGTACCGGTGCTTCTGTCCCTCTTTCCTCAGGACGCTCCCGCGCTCGGGCTGGCAGAACCTGCTCAGGTGTCTGGCGAAGCTGGGAATCCCGTAGGGCTTCCCCATGATCTTTGACATCGGCTGCCTCACGTCCGCCGCCGCGAAGTAGCCGAACCCATCGGTCCTCGCGCGGGCGCAGGCGAGGAGCACCTGACCGAAGAGGTTCCCGGCCTGTGGGCTCGACACCGCCTTCCGGTATTTCTCCCGCAAGCTCTGCTGCACGTTTTCCGCGGCATCCCGGATCGCGTGCTTCAGGTCGTCTTCGGTGACGGTCAGGCGGTGCGCCCGGATTGCGGATCGGGTGGCGTGCAGCGCGAGCCGATGGGCGTACGGCGGCAGCCCCTGCGACAGGTCGGCAATCCGTTCCCGGACGCCGGGTTCCAGCTTCATTCCCAGGCTCCCCGTGCCCTTGTCGAGCAATTCACGGAGCTCGGGTGGCTCCATCCGCGGCATTCGGATCTGACTGAGTGACCGCTCGATGGACTCGTGCTCGGCAATGAGTTCTCCCACCGTGTCGGCGACCCCGACGAGGATGATCGTCGCCGCAACACCGTGGTCGGAAAGCGTCTTGATCGTGTCCGCCATCGCCCGACGGGCGTCGGAATCTGCCAGTCGGTCGAACTCGTCGAAGATCACCACCACAACCCGCCCGTGTCCCAGCCGGGCGAGCAGATCGCGCACGGCGTCCGGGGTGATGCGTTCTCCGCCGGGGAACGCGTCCGCGGCCGTCCGGATCCTCCGCTGCTCCGAACCTGCGAAGCCCGCCGCCCGGGTGGTCTCGGTCAGCCTGATCTGGGTCAGGACCTTCCTCCAGAGGGAGGAAAAGTCGTCCGTGGCGTCACAGTTGACACGCGGGGCTAGCGCCCTTTCGCCCTTGTGATTCACCAACCGGGACGACAGCGTGTTGGCCAGGGAGGTCTTGCCGACTCCCCGCTCTCCGAAGACGATGGCGTGCTGACCGCGCTGGTTGATCGCATCGATCGCCCGGTCGATCTGTTGCGCCCTGCCGGCAAACAGCTCCTCGGCGCTGACCGGGACGGCCGGGGTGAAGACCTCGCTGACCCGCCAGGACAGTCCCTCCCACCTGGCCTCCGCAACCCCGCGGTTGTGACCATTCCGTTCTCTGGCCATTCCCGGAACCCCCTTGCTTCGCGGCGCCAGCCCTGGACATCAACCGAGAAACGCCTCACGTTCCATGCAAGTATGGACGTGCACGCATTCTTCAGTCTGACAATCATAATCGGAACGCACGGGATATGTTCGAAGTTCCTGCCAGGAGACCTGTGGGGAGCGGCGGACTCGGACTCCAGGGAACGATTCGGGCTGAAGTCGCAGCAGCCGGTGACGAAACATGGAGCGCCGGCGTCCTCGCCGGCCTGCGCCGCACCCTTCCTGCGCATGCGAATCGGCACGGGGCCCGCACCCGGAGCGCTCGGCTACGGACCCGTGACCGGCCCCGGGCCCGCGCGGGCTGTCAGGGCTCGCCGGGAGACGGGCTCTTGATGACTTGCCCGTCCCGCATCACGAAGCGCACGTCTTCCATGGTCCGGATGTTCTCGAGCGGATCCCCCTCCACCGCGATCACGTCCGCCGCGTAACCCTCCGCGATGCGGCCGATGTCGTCCTCGAGGCCCAGCGTCCGCGCCGCGACCGTCATCGCGGACCGCAGCGCGTCGATCGGACTAAGCCCGATCCCCACCATCACCGCGAACTCACGGGCCGCGGTCTCGTGCGGGAAGATCGTGTCCGAGCCGAAGGCCACCGGCACTCCCTCGGCGAACGCCGCGCCGATCCGCCGGTCGCGCTCGTCGACGAGAGCCCGCGCCTTCTCGATGCTCTCCTGCGGGAAGCCGATCGCCTCGCCTTCCTCGAGGATGTAGTTCATGACGTAGAGCGTGGGCACCATCGGGACGCCGCGCTCCTTGAAGAGCCGGATCCCCTCCGCGTCCACGAGGGTCGCGTGCTCGACGGAGTCCACGCCGGCGCGGAGCGCGGTGTTGATCCCGGGCGCGCCGTGGGCGTGGACCGTGATCTTCTTCTTGTGGCGGTGGACCTCCTCGACCGCCGCCCGGACCTCCTCCTCGGTGTAGGTGCTGACGTTCGGGTCGTCGCCCGCCGACATGACCCCGCCGGTCATCATCAGCTTGATCCAGTCGGCGCCGTACTTGAACTCGCGCCGGATCTCGAGGCGGAGCTGCTCGGGCCCGTCGGCGATCCGGGTGGGGGTCTCGATGTGGAGATCCGCCATCAGGTTGTTGAAGTCGCCGTGGCCGCCGGTCGCCGAGATCGCGTGCGGCGCGACGAGCAGACGGGGTCCGAGGTGCTGGCCGCGGGCGATGGCGTTCTTCAGGTCCACCGTCCCGTAGAAGCCGTCGAACTCACCGGGCGTCCGCAGCGTCGTGAACCCGGCGTTCAGCATCTTCTGGGCGTTGTGCAGCGCGTCGAGCGCCCGCGCCGCGCTGGAGCGGGTCATGTCGAGCGCGGTGAGGGTCTCGGGGTTGATCGTGAGATGCGCGTGGAGATCGATCAGACCCGGGAGGCAGGTCAACCCCGACAGATCGACCACCTCGCCGAAGTCCGGCGGTCCGCTGACGATGCGCCCGTCGCGCACCACGATGTCCCCACCGCCGCCCATCGCGTCGCCGTCGAAGATCGCCCCGCAGCGGAGCACCGTGTCCTGCGCCCCGGCCGACGCTCCAAGGAGAACCAGCGTCGCAAGACCCGAAATCCGTCGCGTCATGCCGTCGCCTCCGCCATGCTGCAGCGCCTCGGATCGCCGCAGGCGCGCCGCACCCCGTCCCCGCCGATGTGGATGCCCTCGAACGAGCCGTGGTGCCAGTTCCATGGGTTCACCATGTCGAAGTTGACGCCGCGGGCGGCCACCTGCTCCCGGATCTTCTCCGGGAAGTCAGCCTCGATCAGGACCGCCCCCGGAACCGTGAGCGAGGGGCCGCCGAAGCGCGGCCGGTTGACGGAATCCTCGACGGCCACCCCGAACTGGAGCACGTTCAGGCTGTTCTGGAGGATGTTCTGGAGCAGGCTCACGCTCGGCGAACCGGAGGCCATCACCGGCCGGTCGCCCCGGAAAATGATGTTCGGCGCCACGTACGCGGAGATCCGGTGGCCCGGTCGGGGCATGACCCGAAGGAAATGCGCCCCGGCGGCGCAGATGCTCACCCCCGCCGCGAACAGCCCGTTGCTCCACGGGTAGGACATGCAGGAGTGGAGGATCGTGGAGATGTTCCCCGCCCCGTCCACCACGGTGACGTGGTTGCTGCCTGCCGGCGGCGGCGGCTCGCCGGCGGACGAAACCGGGTGCCCCATCTGGAGCAGATCGAGCCGCATCTTCGCGTAGTCCTTGGAGAGGATCGTCTCCAGCGGCAGCGGGTGGCTCTCCGGATCATTCTGCCGCCCGCCCTCGGTGTAGACGAGGTGGCTGATCCGGACCATCTGGAGCAGGCTCTCGGCCGATTCCGTGGGAGGACCGAGCTTCTCCAGGTCGAGGAACTCCAGCATGTGGAGCATTTCGATGATGTGGGTCCCGCCGTTGTCGGGGGGCGGCGATCCGGCGATCCGGAGGTCGCGGTAGAACCCCCAGGCCGGTTCCTGCCAGCGCGGCGTCCAGCGCTCGAAATCCTGTCGGGTGAGCACGCCGCCGTTCGCCTGGACGACCTCGCAGACCTCCTTCGCGAAGTCCCCCCGGTAGAAGTAGTCGTTCCCCTCCTCGGCGAGCCGCTCCAGGGTGTCGGCGGCCCGCTTCTGGGTGAGCATCGCGCCGGGGCGCGGGACGGCGTTGCCGTCGAAGAAGATCTTGCGTCCGGCGGCGGTCCTGCCGATCTTTTCCGACTGGATGAAGACCTCGCCCCAGAGGAACGGGTGCATCTCGAACCCGTCCCGGGCGTAGCCGATCGCGTCCGCCATCAGGTCTTTCCTGGGGAGCGAGCCGTGGCGGTCGTGCGCCGCTTCGAACCCGCCCCACCAGCCGGGGACCGCGACGCCGCGCCCGGTGGCGAGGTCGTGGGCGCCGTAGCCGGGAAGCGGCGCCATGGGGGTGTTCACGTTGCCGTTGACGTAGGTGGTCTCGCCGGTCGCCTGGTCGAAATACATCTGGGAGAGGCAGCCGGTGATCGTCGTCATGTGCGGTTCGACGACCGTCTGGGTGATCGAGGCGGCGAGCGCCGCGTCGCAGGCGTTCCCGCCGCGCTTCAGGATGTCGGTGGCGGCGCGGGTCGCGAGCGGATGGGAGGTGATCGCCATCCCCCCGGTCCCTTCGGCCGTGGCCTTCGCGCCGAAGTGAGCGAGTTCGATGAGGCGCTGGCGCTCCGCCGTCTCGGGGGCGGCGGCCGCCGGGCGGGCGGTGGGAATCGCCGCCCCGGCGAGGCCGGCCGCGGTGGTTCCGAGGAACGCTCTGCGGGAAGTCGGGACCTTCATGGAGAACCTCCGGGACGGGCGAAACTACCACCGTCACCGGGCCCGACGCACCGACCGCCGGCAACAGGTCCGTGGCGGTCCCGAGCGCGGAACGGACCGGTGACTTCCCCGTAAACGCCCCCATTCCGGACCGCAGGAGACTGCGTGAGGGACCGAGAGTACGGCGCAGGCCGGCGGGGACGCCGGCGCTCCATGGGGGCGGCGAGGTCGGCAGGAGACTTTCGGCGCTGCAGTTCCGGGAGGCCGCGCGGGAGGGGGCGATGGCGCGGCCGGCCTGAAGACCGACCGATGGCGGCAGGCGCCCGGTCCGGAGGACGAGGACGTCTATTCGGGCTGCTTCGGCGCCGCCCAGGCGGCCTCCACCGGAAACCCGTCCTTCCAGACGCCGGCGATCGCCGCGCTCCGGGTCACGTCGCTTTGAGGATCCCCGGCGACCAGCAGCAGGTCGGCGATCCGGCCGCGCTCGAGCCGTCCCCGGTCCTCGATTCCAAAGGCCTCCGCGGGATGCGCAGTCGCCGCCCCGAGCGCCTCCGACGCGCTCAACCCGGCCTGCCGCAGCAACCGCAGTTCGCCGTGAAGCGAGATCCCGAATCCGGTCCCCGGGTTCGGGGCGTCGGTCCCGGCGAGGATCCGGACCCCGGCGGCGTGCAGCCGCCGGACGCTCTCGAGGGCAGCCTCGGGTGTTCCGCCCTGCCGGGGGAACGTGCCCGAGAGCGTCTCGCGCTGCATCGCCGACACGTGCTCCGCCAACGTCTCCTCGAGCAACACCGACCCCATGGATTCCCCGGCGATCGCGAGCTGCACCGAGAGCGTCGGGATCACGAAGGCGCCGGCCTCGGCGAAGCGCGCCGCGTCGGCTTCGGAGATGACGTCGTCCGCCCACACGTGGACGAATCCATCCACCCCCATCTCCAACGCGGCGAGCGCGTGCTCGAGGCGGCTCACGTGGATCACCGCGAGCAGCTCCTCGGCGTGGGCGGCGGCGATGACGGCGGCGATCGTGTCCCGGTCGAGCGTCGGGATGTCCGCGCCGAAGGTGCTGCCGTCCTCCCAGATGATCTTGATCCAGTCGGCCCCTTCCGCCTTCCGCGCCCGGACGAAGTCCGGCGCCTCCCCGGGACCTGTCAGCGTCTCCACCGGCACGCCGAACTGGGTGCCGTGCCCGCCCGGCGCGGTCGCCAGATTTCCGGCAGAGAACAGGTCCGCCTCGTCGGTCCGGGCGAGTCGCTCGCGGGCGGGGCGCTTCCGGGCGGCGAGGGACGGGTCGGTGAACTGGTCGAGCACGGTGGTCACCCCGAAGCGCAGGGCATCGCGCAGCGCGACCCCGTAGGTGTGGGTGTGGGCGTCGATCAGCCCGGGGGTCAGGGTGTGCCCGCGGCCATCCACCCGCGGGAGGTCTTCGGGAAGGCGCAACCGCTGCCCCACCGCCCGGATCCTCCCGTCTTCGACCCAGACATCGCGGTGCGCCCGGAACGCTTCCCCGTCGAAGACGGTGGCGTCCACCACCGCGAAGTTCGTCTCGGGCAACGGGCCGCCGGGCGGGTCGGCCGGCTCCGGGACCGGCAACATCAGGAGCACCCCGACGAAGGCGGCGAGGGCCACCGCCGCGAACAGCGGATCGCGGCGCCAAGGGGGACGCTCCGGAGAACCCATGTTGCTCACCGTCCCGAGAACCGCCGGAACCCCGCCGCCGCCACCACGAGGCAGATTGCGGTCTGCCCGCCCAGCAGGACGAGATGGAGCCACACCGGCCGTCCCAGATCGAGGGCGACCACTTTCAGGGCCAGCTGCCCGAGGTGGTAGGCGGGGAGGGCGTTCGCGAAGTCCTGCAGGAACCCGGGCAGCATCTGGATCGGGAACCAGAGCCCGGACAGCACGGACATCGCGATGAACACGAGGTTCACCACCGCCACGGCCGCCTGCTGCTTCGCCCAGGCCCCGATCGCGAGCCCGATGGCGCTAAACGGCAGCACTCCAGCGAGGATGGCTCCGGCGAGCGCGAACCACTGCCCGCGGTAGAGCTCGACGCCGGCGGCGTATCCGGCAAGGAGAAACAGTCCCACGATCACCACGGCCCCGAAGATCGCCGCCACGCCCACCCGCGCGAACAGGTACGCGCCGGCGGGCATCGGCGTCGTCCGTTTCAGGACGAGGGCGCCGGAGTCGCGCTCCTGCGCGAGCCCCACCCCGAAGCCGAAGATGGACGGCGCGAGGACGCCGAACACGCCGAAGGTCGCGAGCAGGTAGGTCGGCGCGGCGAGCGACGGACCGCCCGACGGGAACACCACCGCGAAGAACAGGTAGAAGAACAGCGGGAAGAGCAGCGTCGGGACGGCGAACGCCGGGAGCCGCAGCGAGCTCAGGAACTGGAAACGGGTCTCGAGCAGGGCGATCCGCACGCTCCAGCCGAGGCCGGGGCGGAGCGTGTGCGGGGTCGGCTCCATCAGGTCCCACCCTCCGGCCCGCCGGCGCCGCCGGTGACGCCCCCGGTCACGCCGCCGGTGAGCGCGAGGAACGCTTCCTCCAGCCCGGCGCCGACCACCGTGAGATCGCCGAGCCCGGAATCGAGTTCGAACATCCGCCTGAGCAGCGCCTCCGGTTCCGCCGTCACGATTTCGAGGTGCTGTCCCCGGGTCTCCACCTGGACGGCTTCGGGAAAGGAACGTGCGGTTTCCGGGCTGATGCTGGTCACCGAGCGCACCACCCGTCCGGCGGTACGGGACTTGATCTCCTCCGGGCTGCCCTCGGCGATCAGCCGTCCGCGGTGGATCACCGCGATCCGGTCGGCGAGTGCGTCCGCTTCCTCGAGGTAGTGCGTGGTGAGGACCGCCGTGCGGCCGGCCACCCTGAGGCCGCGGATTTCGTCCCAGAGGCGGCGGCGGCCGTCGAGGTCCAGCCCCGCCGTCGGCTCGTCCAGAAACACCAGTTCGGGGTCGCCGGCGAGCGCGAGGGCGAACATCACCCGCTGCTTCTGCCCCCCGGAGAGTTTCCCGAACCGCCGGTCGCGGAGTTCCCCGAGCCCCGCCATTTCCAGGAGGCGCGCCGTCGGCAGCGGCGACGGGTAGTAGGCGCGGAAGAGCGCGAGGTGCTCCGCGACCGTGAGCGTTTCCGGGACCCCCGACACCTGCAGCATCGCGCCCCGGCGGCGGCGCACCGCGGCGTCGTCGGGAGCGGCGCCGAACACCCGCGCGGCCCCCGACTGCGGCGTGAGCGTGCCGAGGAGCAGGCCGACGGCGGTGGTCTTGCCGGCGCCGTTCGGACCCAGCACCGCGAGCACCTCGCCCTCGCGCACTTCGAGATCGAGCCGGTCGAGCGCCAGAACGTCCCCGTAGCGGTGCGTCACGTTTTCGAGCCGCGCGAGTGACGGGCCCGTTTCGGCCGCCCCTGCGGAGCTTGCGGAGGGTGCGGGATCCAAAGGAGTTCGTCGGGAAACCTATCTCGCTGCCGAGGAAGTTGCGGCGGCGGCGCACCCGGTTACGGCGTCATGCGGGCGAACTCCGGGCGGGCGAACCTACCATCCCCACCTGTGAGCGTCTCCACATCCCCGGCCCTCCGCATGGCGCTGGTTGCCGCGGTCTGCCTCGGAACGCTGGGCTGCACCCGCGAAGCCGTCGGCGAAGGCGTGTACGTCCTCGTGACCGGGCGGCGGCTGCCCTATCTCTACGCCGTTTCTCTGGATGACGCCCTCCTTCCGGCGAACGGCCACACCGCGAACGCGGTCGTGAGCCGCGCCCGGGTGGCTCTCGAGCATCTCGACGGTCGGCTGCTCGGCGATCCCGCCAATCTGGTCGTGAGCGAGGACGGCAGGTCCGTGTATGTCGTCAATCACCACGGCGCCATCGACAACGCGGAGTTCCGCCAACACGGCGGGCGGGGAATGATCGCCGTGCTGGACGTGGACGCGGTCCTCGACCCCGCGAACGACCGGACGGCGGCCGCGCTCCGGCGGCACCTGGACACCGGCGGCTTCGGGGCGCTCGGCGTCCTCCTGCTGCCGGACATGCTGGTCGTCTCCAACGCCGAGAACCATCTGACCGAGGACGGCGGCAACCGGATCGCGTTCCTGGATCGGCGGACCGGGAGTCTGCGCGGCGTGGTGGAGCTGGCGCTCGGGACGCCGGAGTTCGCGTGCGAGGACTATCCGGTCCCCCATGTTTCCCCGTACGGACCGCCGCGGGATCTGGCGGTGCTCGCGCCGGGTCCTGGAGTGGGTTGTTTTCCCAATCCCAACGGATTGGCGCTGGGGCGCGCGAGTGACGGAAGCGGCCACGTGTTCTCCGCGAACGGGGGCACGAACGACGTCTCGGTGATTTCGCTCGGACGGGCTCTCGAAGGGGACCCGCGCGCGGAGGTGGCGCGGATCCCGATGCAGGTCGGGCCCTGGGGTATCACCGCGACCCCCGACGGGCGCACCGTCATCGTGGCCAACGGAGGAAGCCAGCGGGAGCGCCGGTCCGGCAACACCATTTCCCTCGTCGATGTGGACCGGGCGGTCGCCGGCGCCGAAGATCCGGTGGTCGGGAGCGTTCTGGTGGGGACCGACGATCCGGGCGAACCGACGCATCCGCTCATCCTGACGGTGACGCCGGACGGGAGAGAGGTGATCGTCCCGAACGTCCGCGCGAACAACGTGTCCATCGTGGACCTGGAGCTGGCGCTTTCCGGCGACCCCGATGCGGAGGTGGCGCGCATTCCGCTGACCCGGGCGGATGGACGGGCCGCCAGTCCCAAGGGGTCGGCGGTCACTTCCGATGGACGCTACGCGCTGATCAGCGGCGGGCCGGCGGTGGCGCCGCTCTCCGGGGAGCACGGCTACGTCTACGTGATCGATCTCCGGTCGCGCACGGTCGCGGCCACGGTCACCGGCGTGGGAAACAGTCCCTACAACCTCGCCCTCGTAGTGAGGTAGCGCAGCGCGCGCCGTTCCCATGGAGCGCCGGCCGCATGGAGCGCCGGCGTCCTCGCCGGCGTGCCCCGCACCCTCGGTCCCTGAACCAGTCTCCTGCCGACCCCGCCGCCGTACCGATCGACCGCCGGCCGGCGAGGACACCGGCGCTCCAGGCGAGCACTGGCCGGTGAATGCGCCGGCCCCATGGAGCGCCGGCGTCCTCGCCGGCCTGCACCGCACCCTCGGTCCCTCAGGCAGTCTCCTGCCGACCCCGCCGCCGTACCAATCGACCGCGGGCCGGCGAGGACGCCGGCGCTCCATGGGGGTGGTGGCCGGTGAGGACACCGGCGCTCCACGCGAGCACTGGCCGGTGAGTGTGCCGGCCCCATGGAGCGCCGGCGTCCTCGCCGGCCTGCACCGCACCCTCGGTCCCTGAACCAGTCTCCTGCCGGCACCGCCGCCGTACCAATCGACCGCGGGCCAGCGAGGACGCCGGCGCTCCATAGGGGGTGGTGCCCGGTGGAGCACCGGCGCTCCAGCCGAGCACTGGCCGGTTAGTGCGCCGGCCCCATGGAGCGCCGGCGTCCTCGCCGGCCTGCCCCGCGCCCTCGGTCCCTCAGGCAGTCTCCTGCCGACCGC
>JAAXGQ010000253.1 GCA_012271265.1 Vicinamibacteraceae bacterium | reverse complement strand
CACGCAGATCTCGCACCAGGTCACGCAGATCCGTTCGATGGCCCGCCAGCTTACGGAACTCGAAGACCAACTGGACCACATGGAGCGCGCCGCCAAGGGCGAGATCGACGCGCTCCTCCGACCGTTCTCCGACCTGGCCGCCGACCCCGTCGGCCTCGTGCGCGACGGACTCGGTTGGCGCTCGGACTTCACCGGCCCGGCCCGCGGAACGGTCGATGCCGTCCGGGACTTCGGCAACGGACGCTCGTTCACGCGGCACTGGAGAACCGCCCGCAACGCGGCCGACCGGGTGACGGATGCCGACATCCTCGCACTGTTCCGGGACCTTCCACCCCAAGCCGCGACGCGCGCGCTGGAGGACCACCGCCGCGCCCGCGCAGCCGCCGACCGGCAGCGCGTGCTCGATTACGCAGCGCTCGACGCGGCGGCGGCGCTGTCCGGGACCATCGAGAGCGCGCAGGGCTCCTTCGGCGACCTCACCGCGAACGGGAACCTTTCCAATACCGCTCTCCAGCAGGCCGGTGTGGCGGCCTCGCTGAGCCAGGGCCGCATCAACGCTGCGCTCGGCCAGGTGCTCGCCCATCAGACCGCCATGGAGGCGAGCCGGGCGCGGCAGGCCGAACTCGCACACCTCGAATGGCTCGGCCGTTGGCATGACGGCCGGGCGCGCGCGAACGCGTTCGCCGGAACGATGCGGAACGCGGCCTCGCTCAACCGGGCCGCGCTCCGCGACGGGCTCCTGTTCCGCGTCCCGTCATTCTACCGGTAGGGCGCGACGGCCATGCAACTGCCCCCGCAGTCCATCGACCCGAACGTCCCGGCGCAGATCCCCGCCGACCAGCTTCAGGACTTCAAGAGCTTCCTGGACGTCGTGCTCGACACCGTGGTGGGCGGAGCCGCGCCCGACGTTCACACGCTCGGGCTCCAGCTCTGGGGCGGGCTCGCCGCCGTGATGGTCGCCTGGACCGGACTCAAGATCGCGTTCAGCGGCACGTTCCAGCCCTGGGAGATCGTCAAGCTCGTGATCGGGATCGCGATCCCCCGCACGCTGCTCCACTACTACGTCGTCCCGATCCCCGGCGTCGGGCTCACGTTCCCCGCCATGATCGCCGGAGGCGGGATCTGGCTCCAGAACCTGTTCCTCTCCGACGTGGTGTCGGCGGGCTACACCGAGATGACCGCGCTCGTGCAGGCGTACAGCGCGCACCTGGGCGCCGCTTGGTCCACCGGGAACCTGCTCTCGATCGTGACCGCTGGCGCGACGGTGATCTTCTCCTCGCTCGTCACGCTCGTGATGGGCGCCTCGCTCG
>JAAXGQ010000252.1 GCA_012271265.1 Vicinamibacteraceae bacterium | reverse complement strand
GGCGATGGCGGCGACGGACTTCTTTCGGCTGCACCGCGAGCTGGACCCGAAGCGCCGGCGGGCGCTCGCACGCGAGCTCGGACCGTTGCGCGGAAACCTGGAGCGCTACCGCAGTCTCTCCCTCATTGCCGAGGCGGGCCGGATCCGCGCCCCCCTCCTCTCCTTTCACGGCGAAGACGTGCCCGAGGCGCCGCTGGCGGCGAAGCGGCGCTTCCTCGACGCGCTGGAGGAGCGCTCCAACTACCCGCTGGTCGCCCTGTATTTCCGCGAGGATTCCGGGCGCTCCGTCTTCCGTCCGGCGACCGACCGGGGAGCCGCCTGGGCGTGGCTGGCGAAGGTGATGGAGTTCCTTTCGGTCCACCTTCCGCCGCCCTGATCCGGCCCCGGGACCTCTCTGCTCACTACAATTCCGCCGTGCCGACCGACGTGATCATGCCCCAGATGGGGGAGAGCATCGTGGAGGGGACGATCGTCCGCTGGCGCCGCGGCATCGGCGACGTGGTCGAGCGTGATGATCCTCTCTTCGACATCGCGACCGACAAGGTGGACACCGAGGTCCCGGCGGCGGTGACCGGCCGCCTGACGGAGATCCTGGTCCCCGAAGGCGAGACGGTCGAGGTGAACACGGTCGTCGCCCGGATTACCGAGGAAGGCGAGGAGCAGCCCGTCGAAGCGGAAGCTCCGACTGCCGCGCCGACCCCGGAACCCCCGCCCGAGCCGGCCGAGCCGTCACCGCCGGTCGAGGTCGCGACCGCGTCGGAGCCGCCGGCCCCGGCCCGCCGGCGGCCTCGCAGCTCCCCGCTAGTCCGCCGGATCGCCAGGGAACAGGGCGTGGAACTCACCGAGGTGACCGGCACCGGATCGGGCGGCCGCATCACCAAGGACGACATCCTCGCCTTCGTGGCGCAGCGCGGTGCAGCCCCCGAACCGGCGGTTCCGATCGCACCGTCCCCGGCGCCCGACTTCTTCATCCCGCCGGCGCCCTCGACGGAGATCACTTCCGGGCCGAAGCCGGCGCCGCAAGAGGCCCCCCAACCGGCGCCGGAAGCGGTGAAGTCCATCACCCCCGCCGCCGCGATCCCTTCGCGGACGGAACCGCTCACCCACATGCGCCGCGCGATCGCCGAGCACATGGTCCGCTCCCGGCGGGTCGCGGCGCACGTGACCACCGTCTTCGAGGTCGACGTGACGTCGGTCGTTCAGTTGCGCCAGCAGGTCGCCGCGGGCTTCGAGGAGCGGACCGGCGTGCGGCTGACGCTGACTCCGTTCTTTGCGAAGACCGCCGTCGACGCGCTGGCCGATTTCCCCATCCTGAACGCTTCGATCACCGACGAGGAGGTCATCTATCACCAGGCGGTGAACCTGGGGGTCGCGGTGGCGCTCCCCGACGGGCTCATCGTGCCGGTCATCGAGCGCGCCGACGAGCGCAACTTCGTCGGCCTCGCCCGCCGGATCCACGACGTTGCGGGACGGGCGCGCCGCGGGGAGCTGCGCCCGGAGGAAGTCCAGGGGGGGACCTTCTCGATCACGAACCCCGGACGCTTCGGTTCGCTCTTCGGGACCCCGATCATCGCGCAGCCGCAGGTGGCGATCCTGGCCGTTGGCGGCGTCCACAAGCGGCCCGTCGTCGTGGCAGGCGACGCGATCGCGGTGCGCTCGATGGTCCTGCTGTCGCTCTCCTTCGACCACCGCCTGGTGGATGGCGCGGTCGCCGACGGATTCATGGCCTCGGTCAAGTCCCGCCTCGAGACCTGGGCGCCAGGCGCCCTCGGCATGGCTCTCGCCGGGTAGCGCCCTGTCCGCCTCCCCGCCACCGGTCACGCTCCCGCTGGCGCCGACCCCGCGTGCGCCGCGTCCCGACTGGCTGCGGGTCCGCCTGCCGTCGGGGCCGGTGTGGTCCCGGCTTCGCCGTCAGCTCCGCTCCCGGCGGCTGAACACCGTCTGCGAGGAGGCCCGCTGCCCGAATCTCGCCGAATGCTGGGGGCAGGGAACGGCCACCTTCATGATCCTCGGGGACATCTGCACCCGTGCCTGCGGCTTCTGCGCGGTGACCACCGGTCTCCCCGTCGGGCTCGACCGGGAGGAGCCCGAACGGGTGGCGGAAGCGGTGGAGGAGATGGGGCTCCGGCACGCGGTGATCACCTCGGTGAACCGCGATGAACTCCCCGACGGCGGGGCTTCGATCTTCGCCGCCACGATTCGCGCCGTCCGCCGCCGCAATCCGGGCGCCACGATCGAGGTGCTGATCCCCGATTTCCGGGGGGACGACGCGGCGCTCGACGCGGTGATGGAGGCGGAGCCGGAAATCCTGAACCACAACATGGAGACGGTGCCGCGCCTCTACCGGACGGTCCGCCCCGGGGCGCGCTATCAGCGGTCGCTCGATGTCCTGCGCCGCGCCAAGGAACTCCGCCCTGGAGCGCTCGTAAAGAGCGGCATCATGCTCGGGCTCGGTGAGACGAAGGAAGAGGTCGACGCCCTCATGACCGACCTCGTCGAGCAGCGGGTGGACATCATGACCGCCGGGCAGTACCTCCAGCCGACGAAGAAGCACCTGCCCGT
>JAAXGQ010000251.1 GCA_012271265.1 Vicinamibacteraceae bacterium | reverse complement strand
AAAAGGCCGTCGCCGACGAGGCCGGGGGTCCCGTGGGGTCGCTCGTTCCGCTCCCCGAAGAGGCCGGAGACACCTCGGCCGTCAAGACCGCCATAGCCAAGCTTCGCGGAGGGGTCGCCATGCCGCCCACCACGGCGGGCGGACTCGGCGCGGGACCGGGAGCCGCGCCGCAACGCGACTGGCGGCCCGACCGCATCGGAGCCGCCTTCAACGACGCGCTCGTCCGCGCCCACCGGCAGGCCGCCGAGGGGGTCGCCGCCAGCCTCGGCTACCCGCCCGCCCTGCTCTTCGGCGACGCCGACGGAACCGCCCAGCGTGAAAGCCTCCGGAGGCTCCACCTCCAACTCGTCCTGCCGTTCACCCGGCGCGTTGAATCGGAGTTGTCCGAAAAACTGGAAACCGACGTCAAGCTGGCCCACGACTCCTACGCGCTCGACATGGTGTCCCGCGCATCCGTCGTCGACAGGCTCGTCCGCGCCGGGGTCCCGGTCGCCACCGCGCTCGCGGCCGTGGGGCTCGAATGACCGCCAGACCCCTTGCGCAATCCCGTGCTATCGTATAAGACGTGGACACGGCGGGCCGCCGCCGTACCCTCTTGCGCGATCGCGGAACCGCATGTCATATTGTCCGGGTTCGCTGCCACGAATCCGGACGCCGGGGTATTCTCAGGGGAACCACCCCCGAAACCGCCGCCTCCGGAGCAAGGAAAAGGAATCATGAAGAAGGCCACCACCACACCAGCCGCCCTGCTGATGTTCGTTGCGCTTGCCGCCGGGTGCGCCGACGGCCATGGCGGACAAACAGCCATGGACGCCGACTCCGTGCTAACGGCGGACGAGGAGCTTATGCGGTCCATCCGGGAAGAGTACGGGGAGTTCGACGAGCAGGGGCGCTTCTCCGGTCTTTCGGGCGACGCGGCCCTGGCCCATTCCCTGATCCGTAGCGGTCACAGGTGGACGGTCGAGGACGTGAGGCGGAACCGCGCCGAGGCCAAGCGCCTTAATTATGAATTGACGCTGAAATGGACCCGCGAATACTTGGCGAAGCTGGAAGGGCCGAGGCCGCCACACCCTTCCAAGTTCTCCTGGGGCACCACGCTTGCCGAAGAGGTGACCGGCGCGAGGAACCAACTGGGGTACATGACCAACGACCTCGAGCGCCAGCGTTTGCGGCGGCTTCCGCTCGCGGAGCAGCTGCGAGAGGCCGAGAAGCATCTGGCGAAGCTGAAGGGGCCTTCCCCGCCGCCGTACCCCTACCTGTGGTCCGGAGCCGGGGATACCCTCGAGGAGGAAATCGCTTGGGTGAAGGTCATGATCGAGGGGCTACGCGGCCAGATTGCGTACGAAAAGGAAAGGGAGACCGTCCGATGATCGGATTGCGTATCGCGGTACTGGCTCTGGCCTTGGCGGGACCCCTCGCGCAGGGGCTTCACGGCCAAGAACTCCCCGGCGACGGGGCGTGTCCCGGCGATTCCGAATACAGGTGGACCCGGCTATTGGCGTGGGAGCACAAGAGGGTCGGCGACTTCATGACCACGTACGAACTGATCGTACAGCCCGCGCATCTGGCCGACATTCCGACCGGACACGAGATAGCCGCCCAAGTGGAAAGGTGGGCGCTGAATCACGAGGGGGAGTACGTGATTGCCCAGTTGTACCACCGGGGACCCGTACAGGACATGACGTGTCTTCATAAGGGGTTCGAGTGGAGGTTCGAGGTGGAGCACGAGGACCCGAACTACAAGCCGCGTCCCTGCTGGAAATTCTTCTCGGGACATGCGATCCTGGGCACGAAGAGGAAGCCCCGCCGAACGCCATCTAACGGGAAGAAGACCCACGGATGTTGGGGGGCCTGATCTAAAAGAGGCTCAGCCTCCTTTTCGCAGACTGAGGTGGCCCGTTTGGAATTCGCTTGAGCCGGGCAGTCGGCAAGCCGTCTTGCCGGACAATAGAACGTCATCGGACAACCGGGCCTCGAAGCGGCACATGGCGTCCCCCGCCGCGACTTGGACGCCGAACTCAATCAGCACGTCCGGTCCGTAGCGTGAGCCGGAGAGCGGGCCGCCAACCTTCGATGGCTCTTCGGCCCATTCGATAGCGTAGGTACCGGACAGCCTGCCGTGGGAATCGTCAATCGTCATGTTCCAGACATCGGAACCGAAACGACGGCCCTGCCATTTGCCGGTTAGGGGCGATTGGGGCTCACCACAAGAGGTGAAGACGGCTGCGGCGAGCAGGGCGAGAATCGGCTTGGGCCGCAAAATGGGCGACTTCCTCCAGAGGCCAAGACTGTGTTATCGTCGGTCGCATGACCGTACACGCCGCGAACGCAGAAACCCCCGCCAGGAGGGCGGGGGTCTCGGTGCGCAAACGCGCTTTTGACATGGCGCGGCGGCTTCACCGGAAAGGCAGTTTTTCCGATGCCTGAGAATACTCGCCGCGCGCGACCTGACGCGCAAGCCCCCTCCCACGGCTTCCATCCCAAGAACCCGCTCGGGTGCAGCTACGCGCTGATTCCGGAGCGGCTCAGCCTCCTTCCCGGCGGCGAGTTGATCGTCTTGGCGTGGCTGCTCGCCGCGCGCCGCGCCACCGCCTGCCTGACCTACACGGTGCAGGAGTTGGGGGCGGCCACCGGGTTCTGTTCCAAGACGCTGGCCGCCCACGTCGCCAGCCTCCGGGAGAAGGGGCTCGTTGATCCGGACGTGCTCCGGGCGGCTCCCGACGCGCTCACGAGGCCGGGGGAACGTCACGCCACCGTGGCCGTCCGGGACCTGATGAAGCAGCCCACCGCCGCGCCGTTCCGGCTCTACGTGCTGGCGCGACTCTACACGGATTCGAGGGGCCGCCTCCGGGTGAGCCGGGCCTATCTGGCGGAGCGGCTGAACCGCACTACCCGCACCGTCCGGAGCCTGTTCGCCGCCCTTCGCAAGTTCGGAATCCCAACGCCTGCAAGGCTTTACACGTCGGTGGAAAAAACCTTCCGGTCCACCCGGAAAAAGCTTTCCGACCTTTGGAAAAAACCTTCCCCCGATCATGAAAGGGGATCAGAAAAGGAGATCATTAAAGGGGTGTTGAGTCAGTTTTCCAAGAGGGCGGACCGCCATTCCGGACCGAGCGCCGCCGCCTTCGAGGCGAAGCGGGCCGAACAGAAGGCCGCGCTCGCCCGCCTGATGCGGGAGGCGACCGCATGAGCCGACCCGCCGTTGTCCCGTCCCTCGACTGGTACAAGGCCCGCGCCGTCAAGCTGGTCGGAAACGTGCAGGCACTGGCTCGGCGGACGGTTGAAGAGGGGTGGGAGGCGGGCCGCGCCCTGGCCGACGTGAAGACCGCCAGTCCGCACGGGACCTACCGGAAGTGGCTGGCGAGTGTCGGCATCAAGCGGGAAACCGACCGGACGCTCCGGAAGCTCTACGCCATGTACCCCCAAAAGACCGAAGTTCGGTCATTTGCCAGCGTCACCCAAGCGCTCGGGACCGGGAAGCATTCCCGTTGGGACGCCACCGGGCGGCTTGCCCGTCCGGGCAACGCGACCCACGACAACGACGACGAGTGGTACACGCCACGGGAGGTCGTCGAGGCCGCCCGGCGGGCGCTGGGAGGGATCGACCTGGACCCGGCAAGCTGCGACGTGGCGCAGGAGACCGTCCGCGCCGCGCGGTACTTCACCAAGGCCGACGACGGGCTGTCCCGGCCGTGGGAGGGTCGCGTCTTCCTGAACCCGCCGTTCAGCGTGAAGGCTGGGAAGGCGGAGTTCGTGGCGAAGCTGGTCGAGCACTACGTGGCGGGCGATGTCGAGGCCGCCGTGCTCGTCACCTCCGTCGACTTCGGGGGCGCGTGGGCCGCTCCGCTCCGGGAGCACGTGGCCGCCACGTGCTCCGGGACGGGCCGGACCAAGTTCCACCACCCGGAGAAGTCCAACGACCCGGCGCTGCCGTCCGCCTTTCACTACTTCGGGCCGGACCTGATGCGGTTTGCCGAGGCGTTCGCCGGGCTCGGGCAGGTGGCCGTGGCGCACACCGACACCCGCGCGGGCATCATGCCGACGAGCGTTGCCCACGACCTTCTGCGCATCGACCACGAGATAGAACGGCTGCGGTTGGCTGCGGAGGTGAAGGACCTTGTCGGTCCGTATCTCCGGGAGGAAGAGCTTGGCCCGTTCCTTCGGACGGCGGTCGGACCTTCTGCGCTTCCTCGGGACGACTGACCCCCCGCATGGCACCGCCCGGTTTTCCTGCAAGGGCGAGCGCCGTTGGTTGATCTCCGAGCTTGAGAGAGGCCCGATGAATCTGTACCCGTGGCAGAAACGTTTCCTCCGGGGGCTGGCCCGTCCGAAGGTGAGGACGGCGGCCCTTTCCGTGGCGCGGTCCAACGGCAAGTCGTGGATGGCGGCGAAGGTCTGCCGCGACTACCTGATGGGGGAGCGCCGCGACACGGAGGCGTTGATCGTCGCCCACGACCTGAGGCAGGCGAAAGTGATTCTGAAGTACGTCGCGGGCCTGCTTCGGACCGGGGGCCACGACCTGACCGACCGGGCGCGGTGGACGCACCGCGACGCCGGAAACGCGGGCCTGATCCGGGACCTGTCCACCGGGCAGGCGGTGCGGGCGATGTCGGGCAACCCGAAGGGCCTGCACGGGCGCGTTTTCGGGCTGTGCTGTCTGGACGAGCCGAGGGAGTGGGAGCGGGGCCAGCGTGACGACGTGCTTGCGGCGGTGACGACCGGAATGGGCAAGGTGGGCGGGTCGCGGGTGATCGCGCTGGGAACAATGCCGGACGACCCGGCGCATTGGTTCGCCCGTTGGTGCGGGGGCGAGGCCGATTACGTGCAGGTTCACCGGGCGCCGCCGGACGCGCCGCCGTTTCAGCTGAAGACGGTCCGGCAGGCGAACCCGAGCTACGACCATCTTCCCGCGCTCCGGGAGGACCTGCTCGCCCGGCGGGAGAAGGCGCGGAAGTATCCGGACGTCTTCGACGAGTGGAAGTCGCGTCACCTGAACATGGGAACGGAGGACCGGAGTAGCTCCCGGTTGGCCGAGCGGGCCTACTGGGAGGGCATCGAGGGGGAGGCGCGGGCGGCGGGTCCGGCCGTGTGGGGCATCGATCTGGGCGGGGCCGACACGCAATCGGCGGTGGCCTGCTACTGGCCGCACACGGGCCGGTTGGAGGCGCTGGCCGTCTTCCCCGGCCTCCTGAGCGACGGGCGTCCGGGCCTTGCGGCGAGGGCGCGCGCGGACGGGGTCGGCAACCTCTACGAAAACATGCGGAGGGAGGGGTCGCTACTGCTCACCGAAGGCCGCCGGGTGACCGACATCGGCCAGTTGCTCCGGGAGGCGTGGGAGCGCTGGGGCCGTCCGCACGGACTGGCCGCCGACCTGTGGCGAATCAGCGAGCTACAGGACTCCTGCGAGGGCCTGTCGCTGCCCGCTCCCCAGCTTCGGCGGCAGGGGTTCAAGGACGGCTCGGAGGACGTGCGCGCCTTCCAGCGGCTGGCCCTGGACGGCAGGGTGACGCCGGTACGGAGCGCCCTGCTCCGTCACGCGATCCTCGAGGCGCGGCTCGTCCACGACACGGCGGGCAACGTCAAGCTGGCTTCCGGCACGGAGGGCGGAAAACGCCGCCGTGGCCGCGACGACGCGGCGGTCGCCGCCGTGCTGGCCGTGGCGCTGGGCGCGCGCGTTCCGCCACGTCCGGCGAAACCGCGCCCGACCTACATCGTCGGGCAGAAGGCACCGCCCGGACACAACGACCCGCGCATCGTCTACATCCCGCCATGAGCGCAACGCACCGGCGCAACCGGAGGGCTTGGGACGGGTTCCGCCGCGGGCTTCTGAACGAGCGGGGCTGGCGGTGCGAGCGGTGCGGGCGGCCCGGAAAGCTCGAGGTTCACCACGTGGTTCCCCTGCACCTTGGCGGCGCGCCGTTCGATCCGGACAACTGCGAGGTGCTGTGCCGCCCGTGCCACATCCGGCACCACGGCGGCGCAAGGCTCACCCCCGAGGAAAGGGCGTGGATCGCGGCGGGGGCGCGCTAGCCCTTTTCTCCCCACGACTTGACTCGGGAGCCTTGTCGTGTGTCGGTCGGTCGGGTGCTTCGGCAAACCCTGACCATCCACCGAACCGGAGGGTTCACGACATGACGCAGAAAACGAGGTTGGAGCTTCGGGCCAGCGAGATCCGGTCCCGCCTTGCGGAGATCGCGGCGCTCGACGGCGACGCCTTCACCGAAGAGGTCCGGACCGAGGCCGGGACGCTGCACAACGAGATGAGGGACGTCGAGGTGCGGCTCCAGTCCGCCATCCTGAGCGAGGACGGGACGGAAACGACCGTCACGCCGAGGGGCGACGCAGAGGAGCGGGAGCGCATCGAGCTTCGGGGCAGGGCGCGGGTCGGCGACTTCGTGGCGGCCGCGCTCACCGGCCAGCCCGTGCGGGGAGCCTCCGCCGAGTACGCCGAGGCGGAGGGGGTGGCGGGCCTGATGCCGCTCGACCTGCTCGAACCGGAGGGCCGGGAGGCCCGCGCGGTGACGCCGGGACCGTCCGCCGAAACGGTGGCCGCGACGAGGCCGACCGTACCCTACGCCTTCGAGAGGACGGACGCCGCCGCGCTGGGCGTCCGGATGCCCACGGTCTCGCCGGGCGAGGCGCACTTCCCCGCGCTGACGACCGCGCCGCCCGCCGACCCCAAGGCCAAGGACGCCGCCGCCGATTCGACGGCGGCCGCGTTCAGCCTGACGAAGCGGACGCCGACGAGGGTCACCGGCCAGTTTCTCACAAGGCTCGAGGATCAAGCGCTCTTCCCCTCCATCGAGCGGGACCTTCGGACCGGCATCGGGGCCGCCGTGGCCGACAAGCTGGACAAGCAGGTCGTCAACGGCGACGGCTCCAGTCCGAACCTCTCGGGGCTCTTCAATCAGGCGACCGACGTGGCGGCCGCTTCGGCCGTGGAAACCTTCGCGACCGGGGTCGCCCGGATCGCCGCGCTCGTCGACGGCCGCCACGCCAACGGCTGGGGAGACATTCGGCTCCTGCTCGGGGTGGACACCTTCGAGCTTTACGCCAGCCTCTTCCAGTCCAACGGCGACATGTCCCTCTTCGACTACCTCGCCGCCAAGGTCGGGACCGTGCGGGTGTCCAACAAAGGACCGGCGAAGGCGTCCAACGCTCAGAAGGGGTTGGCCGTCCTGAGCGCCCAGGGGCAGGCAATCACGGTCCCGGTCTGGAAGGGCGTGGAGCTGATCGTCGATCCCTACTCGAAGGCCGCCGAGGGGCAGCGGGTCGTTACGGCGGTCATGCTGTGCGGCTCCCCCTTCGTTCCCTACGGAACCTCTCAGGTGATCGAGGTCCACCCGAAGCTGTCCACCTGATAGGCCCGGTGGCGACGGGCCATGAATGCCGCCAGCGACCCGCGAAAGGGCCGAAACCCCAGGGGTAGGGGTCCGGTTCCGCCTCCGGATGCGACAGGGGCCGTTTCTCGCGGTTCTGGAGGCGTTTCGGAAAACGTTCGGAAATGGGGCGGGAAGGGGGCATGACCTTCGAGGCCGCCTCCAACGCCGCCAAGCGGGCCGCCGAAGCGGTCGGGGCGCTCGCCGACGTCGAGTTGATCCGCCGGTCGGACACGCTCGATCCGGTGACGGGCAACCGGACCTACGGGGCCGCCGTCACCGTCCGGGCGAGGATCGAGGGGGCGGACCTGCTCCTGATCGGGCGTTCCGGTTCGCTTGCCACCGCGAGGCACAAGGTCACCCTGTACGGCGAGGCCGTGGCCGCCGGCGACAGGCTCCGGTGGGGCGGGCAGGACCATACCGTGTTGGAGGTCGACGGGCTGATCCGCGATCCGGCGACGGGGGCGCGGTACAATCACGTGGCGGTGACCGACTGATGGCGGGCGGGCCGGTGACCGAACACCGCGCCGCGCGGCTCGAGGTCCGGGGCCGCACCATCGCGGGGCTCGCGGTCCCGTGGGGCGACCGGGCGTCCGTGGTCGTGGCCGGGGAGCGGGTCGACGAGACCTTCACGCGCGGGGCGTTCGGTTCCAACGGCAGCCTTCGCCCGGTTCCCCTCGTGGTCGAGCACGGCGGGCCGCGCATCGGCGCCCTGACGCCTTCGAGCACGGAGCGGGGGCTCGAGGTCCGGGGCGAGTACTCCGGAGACCTTGGAGGCCGGGACCGCTTCTCCGTCGAGTTCCGGGCGAAGGGCGAAACCCGTAGCGGGGGCCTCCGCATCGTGCACGACGCCGACCTGCACGCCGTGGCCGCCGTCGCCAGTCCCGCCTATTCGGGCGCGGTGATCGAGGCGAGGCGGCGGCTGGGGGGCTACGGTACGCGCATCTTCTACGGCAACGAAGCCGACTGCTCCTGCGCGGGCGCGGACTGCGATACGGTGTCGGTGGAGGCGGACGGCTTCGAGGCGCTACGCCTGATGCAGGAGGGGGCCATCAAGGACGGGACGGACCTTGCGACCCGTCTACGCACCATTCAAGGCATCACGGCGGAAGCCTTGGAGCGGATTCGGAACAGTCCGGTTCACCGTGAAGGGGGCCGCTCGGTCCCGCAAGTGTCGGCGATTGCGAGGGGTGCGGGCGACGTTGTGGCCGACACGGTGACCAACTCGCTCCGCTTCGAGTTCAGAAAAGACGGAATGCACATCATCGTTGACCCGCTCGATACCGAGGCTGGCCGCCGAATCCGGGAGTTGATCGGGGCGGGTGTCGCGGTCCATGCGCGGCCCGTGATCGACTTCAAGCGGAGCGCCTTCGTCAAGGATGGGCGCGCGGCGCGGTTTTCGCTCGCATGGTTCGATTACGTCCTGGTGAAGCCGACCAACCGGACGCGAGGCGTTGACCCGCTCAAGGCGTTGTTGAACCGGCCCGTGTCACGTCGCCGGAAACACCCCCTGAAGGAAGGCCGGGGGAGGGGGCGTACGTGGCTCTACTGAGGCTGACGACCGACTCCGACGGCGGCCTGACCACGACCGCCGCACAGCTTGCCGCCGCGCTCTTCGGAAGCGGCTACACCTCCGAGGACGAGGCCACCGTGCAGCTCTGGCTCGACGAGGCCGGTGACGTGGCCGCCCTGCTCGGCATGTCCGCCGAGGACGCCGTGCGAATCTGGCTACCCGTCCGCCGCCGGGTGCAGGCGTGGGCTCCGTCCGCGCCCTTGGACGTGCAGAGCGAGGCCGCACTTCGGCTGGCCGGGTGGATGAAGCACACCGGGGGCGACAACCCCTCCGGGTGGCTGACGGGAACCGACGGCGACACCGGGTTCCGGTCCACCATGGCCGGGGCCTTCCACAAGTCCGGAGCCGCCGAGGTGCTCAGTCCCCACCGGGTCCACCCCGTCACCGTGGCCGGGGGCGCGTCCTGATGCGCTGGCCATGGAGCCGCAACGGGGCCGCCGTCGAGGAACGGTCCGGGTACACCGGCCTTGTCGTCGACGCCCTGCTCGGGGCCGCCGGGGGAAGGGCCGCCGACGCCGCGAAGAGCTTCGCCGTCGAGACCGTGGCCGGGACGCTGGGACGCATCATGTCCGCCGCCGCCGTCGAGGGTTCGGACCGGGCGCGGCGCGCGCTGTCTCCCGACGTGCTCGCGGCCATGGCCTACGACGCCGTCCGCCACGGCGAATCCCTGCACGTCCTGACGGCAGGTGGCGGGGGCCTCCGCCTCGTCCGCGCCAGCGAGTGGGAGTGGACCGGAAGGGGCGGCGATCCGGCGAAGTGGGCGGCGAGGGTGACCGTTCCATCCCCCACGGAATCGGCCACCCGCACCGTTCCCGCCGCCGACCTGGTCGCCGTGCGCTGGGGGTCGTCCGCCTTCGAGCCGTGGAAGGGCATCCCCGGCCACGTCCGGGCATCGGAGACCGCGCGCATGGCCGCCGAGGCCG
>JAAXGQ010000250.1 GCA_012271265.1 Vicinamibacteraceae bacterium | reverse complement strand
GTGAACCACATCACCAGCCCCGACGCCCCGCCGGTGCGGGCGCTGGTGATCTGGGCGCCCGGGGGAGAGGGGACCCGCATCGTCGGCAACTGGGAGCCACGCTAGCGGTAACGCCGGGCGGATTCCGGCGCGCGACCGGGAACCGCCGCCGTCCCGAGCGCGTTTCTCTCGGGAGACACCGTTCGGGCGGCCGCCCTCTGCCGTCCCTCGGGGTCGGAGGGGGCAGGCCGATGAGTCGGCGGATCGGAATCCGATGGATCAGGAACCCGGGCGGCGCCCCGTCCTCCGAGGCAGCCGACGCCTCGGGACGCGATCCGGACCCGGTGGAGCCCCCCGCCGATCCGCTCACGGGCGATCCATTCGGCGACATCGACCCGGTTCCCGCCCCGACCCTGACCTCCGGGGAACGGCGCGACGCCGAGGAAGAAGCCCGGCACGGCATCCCGACCCCGGACGCCCTCGCCCCCTCGCCTGGAGAACGCCGGGTCACCGGCCGGTTCCTGGCTGCGATGGGAGAGATCCGCAGCCGCGCGGAGACGGCGCTCGGGCGGCTCACCGCCGCCCGCGACGGCGCCCTCGCCGGCTCCGCCCGCGTCGAGGCGGCGGCTGAGGGAGAACGCGGCCGCATCGCCTCGCTCTCCGCAGCGGCGCCCCGCCTCCAGCGGATCGAGACCCGTTTTCACCGTGCCGACGCCGCCCGCCGCGAACTCGACGGCTTCCGGGAGCGCCTGGGGCTCCCCGACTACGCGACCCCTCGCGCGTCCTCCCGGAGCTGGATCTGGCTGCTTCTTGCCGTGGCCGTCGCCGAGACCACGGCGAACGGACTCCTCCTCCACTCCGCCTCGACCGAGGGCGTCCTCGCGAACTGGGGCTTCGCCGCGCTGGTCACCGGGATGAACGTGGGTCTTCTCGGATGGCTCTTCGGGGACCTCATCTGCCGGCGGATGCTCCACGCCACACCGCTCCGGCGCGGGCTTCTCGCGGCGGCGCTCGTTCCCTGTCTCGCGCTCGCCACACTGCTCCACTTCGGCTTCGCCCACTACCGGGACGCGGTCCAGGTTCTCGATGCCTCGCGCGCCGCCGCCGTGCTCAACCTCGATGACATCGACGCCGGCGCCGCCGCGGATGGCCTGGACCCCGATCCCCAACCCCCGCCCCCGCAGTTGACCGTTGAACAGGCCGTCTTCAACGAGCTCCGGGCCCAGTTCCTCTGGTGGCGGCCGGGAGCCTCGTTCCCCGTCCCCGACGGCGGGGTCCGCGAGGTCCCGGCGGGAAGCGTTGGCTACGCGGCCGAAGACGGGGTCCTGGTCCTCCGCGAGGATCCGCTTGCCGGACGGTTCGAGGGCTGGCGGTCGGTTCTCCTGCTCGCGGTCGGCTTCGTCGCCCTCCTGCTGAGCGCGTGGAAATGGTTCGGCGGCGCCGAGCCGATCCCCCACTTCGCCCGGATCCATCGGCGGGCGGAGGCGGCCAGCGAGGAGTTCGAGTCGGAGGTCTCCGAGGCGTTCGCCTGGGTGGAGCGCGAGGAGCGTCGTCACCGGCAGCGCCTGGCCGACGGCGAACAGCGGCTCGCCGCGGTCTCGGGACGCCTTTCCGCGCTCTACGGGCGGATGCGGGAAACGATCGTCCGGGAGGAGCACCTGCTGCGCCGGACCGCGGCGGCCTCGGAGAGCGCGGTGGAGGACTACCGCGAGATCAACCGGCGGCAGCGGCTCTCCCGCGACGCTCCGCCGCGGTTCTGGCGCCGGCTCGCCCCGCTGGAGATTCCCGAGCGCGGGAGGAGCCTTCCCGAGCAGTGGGACCGGCAGCACGCCCATGACCTTGGCGCCGCCGGCGAGGCAGCGGCGCGCCTCCGCCACGCGAACGCGATGCACGCCCCCCGCGCTGCTTCGGTGTTCGCCGGTCTCCGCGAGCGCATCGCCCAGGCCGCCCGGCTGCCGGCCGACCGCGGCTGGAGCGAGCCGCCGCCGGGGCCGGCTCCGGACCGGACGCGCGCCGTTGCCGAGCGCGGCGACACCGAACAGGACGAAGGCGTCCACCTCGTGACCACCGAACCCGACATCCCGCGCATCAAGGCCGCCTCCTGACCGTGAAGCCGGGCCCACGGTCCATCGATACGGCGGCGCTGTC
>JAAXGQ010000027.1:21194-30698 GCA_012271265.1 Vicinamibacteraceae bacterium | reverse complement strand
GGATCCGGCGGCAAGGGCGAGGGCTCGCTGCTCGGCAAGCTCTCCGGAGTCGGCTGGGACGGCCACTGACCCGGCCGATGCCATCGGTCGCCCCGACTCCGCGCTCATCGGCAGCCGGCTTTCTTGCCGGGTTCAGCTGGGAGGGATGGACCCCCACCGAGCGGGCCACGCTGCTGTTCGTGGTCCGTGACGGGCAGATCCTGCTCATCCGCAAACACCGCGGCCTCGGCAAGGGCAAACTGAACGGCCCCGGCGGTCGCGTGGACCCGGGCGAGACCCCCGCCGAAGCGGCGGTCCGCGAAGTCGAGGAAGAGTTGAGGATTCAGGTTCTCGACGCCCGCCCTGCCGGCGAACTCCGCTTTCAGTTCGTCGATGGGTACGCCCTGCACGTCTTCGTCTATCGCGCCGACCGCTACCTCGGCGAACCCCGCGCCACGCAGGAGGCCACCCCGGTGTGGGCCCCCCTCGACGCGATCCCCTACGGGGAGATGTGGGAGGACGACCGCGAGTGGATGCCGCTGCTCATCGCCGGCCAGCCCTTTCACGGCCGCTACGTCTTCGAAGAAGACGCCATGCTCACCGGCGAAACGCGCATCCGCCCCGACTGACCGCCGGCCCCGCCGGGAGTCGGCCTCCTGGGACGGACGACTGCGTAGGCCGGCGCCTGCTGCTTCCGGGACCGCGTGTAGCCTGTTGGGAAATCGTTGCCGCAGATCTGTGGTCGACCATCCGGCGCGGCATCTCCGGCGCCAGCGCGACCGGTAACAAGGTTTCCGCGGTGTACTACGACGGACCCGGGCCTTCGGGGTTCCGGGGACGGGCTCGTTTCCTGATTGGTGCTGTATTCCTCAACAGGGAAGAACCGCTCGGGTTGTTCGGGTTTGATGAGGAACCGGGGATTCCCCGGTTTCCGTTCGCCCCGGGTTTCACCATGATCCACGAGCTGTTTCACACCTTTGGCGCGGTGGAGTCCTGTGCTCCCAATGCGGACGGCGGGTCTCACGTGACCGACGATCCCCAGGACATCATGGCCGTGCCGAGGTCGCTCTCTCTCCCGGACGAAGGCGAAGAAGAGGACTTCTGGCCCACGTGGGTGGTGGACCGCGACCACGACGACTACCGCGACATAGCGGACAGCGGGTCTTGGGAGGTCGTCCGGGACCGGCGTCCGCCGAACGAGCCGTCCTCCGCCCCGACGGGGCGGCAGAACCTCCTCTGGCGCGTCTTCGCGGGACGGAGAGACTCCCGGGTGGGCGGTCACGGATCCGGCTGCGCAGCCGACACACAGCCGCGCGCCTCTAACAGGGGAAATGGCGCCGTCAACGATGATCGCCGCGATCCCCTTTCGCATGACGGCCCGCGACATCAACGGTGCGGCGCAGGCCGGCGAGGACGCCGGCGCTCCATGGGGCCGACGGTCCGCCCCAGACCGCGTTACCGGGAAGCCTCCGGCATCGTCCCATGGCTCTTCGGAGTGATCGTGCAGCGACCCCTCGGCGTGAGGGCGGAAGGATCGTCACGCTCGGGCGAAGGTGGTTCAGCCGACCTCCGAAACAGCACTCCTGCAGTGGTTTGTCGGGAAAGACCCTTCGTTTAGAATCAACGACTTATATGAGCCTCGTGGAAGCCTGCTCAGGCGGCTATCATGCTCATGGCGCCGTAGTTCCGTCCGCACGCAAGGGGATGGACCGTTGTCGACCTTTTGACAAAAACCTGGAACCAACTTGTGAGGTGTTGAATTTTGCTGCCGCTCCTGATTTCACTAACCGCGGTCTGTTTCGATGGCGCGCCTGTCTGGCGCGGCCTCTGCGTCCGCCCTGAGCCCGCCCAGCGCGTTGGCTACGTCCGCGCCGACACCGCCGACGCCGAGGCCGAGCTGATCCGTCGGCTTCCGCCCGGCATGGTTCGTGACCACGCCGGAGGGGTCGTGAGCGTGGTCACCCCGTTCTCGTGCATGTCGTTCCTGGTGGACCCGGAGACGGGGAAGGCGGCTACCGACGTGGACCACGTGGTTGCCCTCGCCGAAGCCCACGACTCAGGGCTCGCGCCGAGCCTCCGCCACGCCTTCGCCAATGACCTGCGGAACCAGACGGTGGCTGTCCCGGCGGTCAACCGGTACCAGAAGGGGGACCGTGACGCGGCGGAGTGGGAGCCGCTGCGGAACGCCGGCTGGTTCGCCGCCCGTACGGTCGAGGTGAAGCGCGCCTATGGGTTGAGCGTGGACCCGGCGGAGCGGGACGCCCTCGAGGCGCTGCTGACCGGCAACCCCGCACTCGACTGTCCCTAGCCGCTGGCGCTCGAAGAGGGAGAAGCGCGCCTGACGGCAAGCCTGCGGGAGGGCTCCGACATACGATCGCGGCGATCCCCTTCCGCATGGCGGCCTGTGACATCAACGGTGCGGCGCAGGCCGGCGAGGACGCCGGCGCTCCATGGGGCGGACGGTGTGGCGCAGGCCGGCGAGGACGCCGGCGCTCCATGGGGCGGACGGTGCGGCGGAGGCCGGCGAGGACGCCGGCGCCCCATGGGGCGGACGGTGTGGCGCAGGCCGGCGAGGACGCCGGCGCTCCATGGGGCCGACGGTGTGGCGGAGGCCGGCGAGGACGCCGGCGCTCCATGGGGCGGACGGTGCGGCGGAGGCCGGCGAGGACGCCGGCGCTCCATGGGGCCGATGGTGCGGCGCAGGCCGGCGAGGACGCCGGCGCTCCATGGGGCCAACGGTGTGGCGGAGGCCGGCGAGGACGCCGGCGCTCCCTGTGATATCAACGGTGCGGCGCAGGCCGGCGAGGACGCCGGCGCTCCATGGGGCCGACGGTGCGGCGCAGGCCGGCGAGGACGCCGGCGCTCCATGGGGCCGATGGTGCGGCGCAGGCCGGCGAGGACGCCGGCGCTCCATGGGGCCGATGGTGCGGCGCAGGCCGCGTTGCCGGGAGGCCTCCAGCATCGACGAGAGGACCTCGCCGGGACGGACGAAGGTGATGGCGGCGTGCAGGGAACGGGAGTCATTCCTGTGAGCGGGTGGGGTCCACGGGGGAGGCCCCGGCGGTGGTGAGTCGGGTGTTCAGGGCGTCGAGGCGGGGACCCAGCAGATCGCGGAGACGGGTGAGGTGCGCTTCGAGCTCGCCGGTCAGCTCCTCGTAGACCGCGTAGGCGCCGTCGGTGGGTTTGGCGTCCCCGGTCTCCACGCTGCGGCGCAGGGAGGCGAGGCGATTGTTCAGCCGGATGGGGAAGTTGAGCGGGTCCTGGTTGCTGCGGTTCTTCGTCTGGTAGAGCGCTTCCTCGACCGCGGTCATCTCCTCGATGAGCCTTCCGCCGTCGGCGATCAGCCCCTGGTCGCTCGATCCTTCAAGACGTTCCTCGAGCTGGAGCCGCACGTCGCGGATCTGGACGACAGCCTGGTTGGCCTCGGTCGTGCGGTCGCGGATGCTGCTGGCCAACTCGAACTGCTCGACCAGGTCCGCCGTCGTGACCCCGATGAGGCGCGGATCGGCGATCACCGTGAGCGACGTCTCCTCGCTGACGCCGCCGGCCTCGACGCGCACCCGGTACTCGCCGGGCGGGGACTTCGGTCCGTTCTCTGCCCGGGCGCTCCAGAGAACCATTCCCTCGAAACCGGTGGCGCCCTGGTAGCGGCCGTTCCAGCTGAACCGGTTCAGCCCCTTGCCGGTCGTCGGGAGGGTCGAGCGGCTGGCGCGGAACCAGGAGAAGTCGGGCTCGGCCTCGAAGTCGGGCTCGGCGCCTTCGAAGCGGTCGACGAGCGTGCCGCTGGCGTCGGTGATCTCGACGACGACCTTCTCGACCTCTTCGGCGAGGTGGTACTGGATCACCGCGTCCTGGACGCCGCGGACGGCCCGGGAGGGCTTGAACAGGGTCAGCGTCGCGTTCGTGACCGAGGGTTCCCACTGCCGAAGCGGCTCGATGTCATCCAGGATCCAGAAGCCCCGGCCGTGGGTGCCGAGCACGACGTCGCTGTCTTTCACCACGAGGTCGCGGATGGGGGTGTCGGGCAGGTTCTGCTGGATGGACCACCAGTGGTCGCCGTCGTCGATCGATGCGTAGGCGGCGTGCTCGGTTCCGAGAAACAGCAGGCCCTCGCGCACCGGGTCCTCCCGCACGGCACGGGCGAAGTGCGTCGGGGCAATGCCCTCGATGATCTTGTCCCAGGTGACGCCGTAGTCGCGGGTGCGGAAGACATAGGGCGCCCGGTCGTCCACCTGGTAGCGGTTCGCCGCCACGAAGAGCACGCCGGGCCGATGGGAGGACTCCTCGAGGATGCTGACCCGGCTGAACCTGGGCAGGTCGGGTGGCGTGATCTCGGTCCAGCTGTCTCCGTGGTCGCGGGTGACGTGGATCCGTCCGTCATCGGACCCCACCCAGATCGTGTTCAGGTCGTGACGGGAGGGGACGACCGCGAAGATCGTGGCGTAGATCTCCGGCCCGTTCATGTCCATGGTGATCAGGCCGCCGGTCTCGCCGAGCGTCTCCGGGTCGGCGTAGGTCAGGTCGGGGCTGATCTTCTCCCAGGACTGGCCGTCGTTCGTCGTGACGTAGAGGAACTGGGAGCTGGTGTAGAGCCGGTTCTCGTCGAGCGGCGAGAAGACGATCGGGAAGGTCCACTGCCAGCGGTCGGGAAGGGCGCTGGCCGGCTCGCCGGAGAAGAACCGGGGGTAGACCTGGATGTCACGGATCTGTCCGTTCGCCCGGTTGTAGCGGGTCAGCAGGGCGCCCTGGCTGCCGGCGTAGAACGCGTCGAGGTTTGACGGGTGCTGGGTGATGTAGCCGCTCTCCCCGCCCCCGGCGTCGTAGTACCAGCGGCTGCCCGGGCCGCGGGCCTGCATGTGATCCCAGCCCTCGCTCGGGGTGCAGAGGGTGGTGTTGTCCTGCTGCGCGCCGCAGACGTGGTAAGGGAAGTCGTTCGTGACGTTCACGTGGTAGAGCTGGGTGGTCGAGTAGGCCTGACCCGTCCATGTCTCGCCGCCGTTCACGCTCACGTTGCCCCCGCCGTCGTTGGAGTTGCACATGCGGAGCGGGTTGTTGGGATCGATCCAGAGGTCGTGCTGGTCCCCGTGCGGCGGGCGGAGCACGATGTCGAAAGTCTCCCCACCGTCCACCGACTTGTAGAAGCCGGTGTTCAGGGCATAGACCGTGTTCTCGTCCACGGGGTCCGCATAGACCCGGGAGTAGTAGAAGGCCCGCTGCCGCAGCTTCCGCTCGTTGTTCACCAGCCGCCAGGTTGCGCCGCTGTCCTCCGAGCGGAAGACGCCTCCCTCCGGCGCCTCGACGATCGCCCAGACCCGGTCCGGATTGGCCGGAGAGACGGTCACGCCGATCTTGCCGATCGGCCCCTCGGGCATGCCCGGGTTCCCGGTGAGCTCGGTCCAGGTGTCACCCCCGTCCTCCGACCTGTAGAGCCCGGAGTCCGGGCCGCCGCCCCACATCTTCCAGGCCTTCCGGTAGACCTGCCACAGGGTGGCGTAGAGGACATCCGGATTCGTCCGGTCGATGATGAGGTCCGCGGCGCCCGCCTGCGCACTCACGAAGAGGATCCGCTCCCAGGTGTTGCCGCCGTCGGTGGAGCGGAATACCCCGCGCTCCTCGTTGTCCCCGTAGGGGTGGCCGAGCGCCGCGACGTAGACGATGTCGGGGTTCACCGGGTGGATCCGGATCCGGGCCACCGCCTGGGTGTCGCGGAGGCCGACATGCCGCCAGGTCTGGCCGCCGTCGGAGCTCCTGTAGACGCCGTCACCCTGGGTGATGCTGCCCCGGAGCTGGGTCTCGCCGCCCCCGATGAAGACGATGTCGGGGTTGGTCTCGGCGACCGCGACCGCTCCGATGGAGGAGCTCGAGATCTGGCCGTCCGTCACCGGGAACCAGGTGGTGCCTGAATCGAGCGTCTTCCAGAGGCCGCCGCCGGTGGCTCCGAAGTAGTACTCGTGGCGGCGACCGGGGCTCCCGGTGCAGCTCAGGGACCGTCCGCCGCGCAGCGGGCCGATGTTCCGCCACGAGAGGGTCCGGAGCGACTCCGGAGCGATGGGATCCTCGTGGGCGGCCGCCGTTGGGGCGGTGAGGCCGAGGAAGGCCGCAGCGAGCGGCAGAAGGGTAAGGCGCAGGGGACGATGCACGTTGACGGGGCTCCTTGGACGGGTTGGCGAACGATTCCGGCAAAGCATATGGAACGCCCGAATGGGCGCTGCTTCAGGCCCCCGGATCCCCGCTGCTAGACTTCCGCCGCTTATGGCCAACCGTTCACGTCAGACATTCCTGAAACGACGCAAGGAGAAGGAACGGATGGCCCGCCAGCGGCAGAAAGAGCTACGGCGGCGGGAACGCGCCATCGCCAAGGCACAGGCACCCAGGCCCAAGGGCTTCGACCCGGACCTCGAGGGAATCGTTCCGGGGCCGCAGGACCCGGTGTGGAAGATGGCGGGCGTCCTGACCGAGGATGAAGTCTTCGCCATCGAACAGGAAGAAGAGGAATCGAAGCGGCGGGACCGTCGCAGTCCCTGAGCGCCGATCGGCAGAACCGGCCCCACCGGGAGCACGGGTGCGCTCCCTGTCTCCGGCCTCCGGCGGGAGGGGCCGCTCCGGTCAGCGGACCGGCATTCCAGGCCGGAGGCACGGCGTGCGCTGCGACGCTGAACTGCGCGCGGTGGTTCGTCTCACCGTTCTCGTGCTGCTGGCCGGGTGCGCCTCGTCACCCGGGACAGATCCTTCGATCATGTCCAACCCGGGAAGCACGGCCCGCGAGGTCCCCGCTGACCGCCCGCTGGCGGAAGGCGATGTGACCGTGGTGTACGAAGTGGACGGTGTTGTCATTCACGAAGGCCCTCATCTGGAAGGCCGGTTCACTGGCCGCACGACGGTGAAGTATCCGGACGGCAGCGTTCACGAAGGCCCCGCGGCGTCGGGGAAACGGCACGGCCGCTGGATCGAGAGGCGCCCGGATGGCAGCGTTCAGGAAGGACCGTACGTGGAGAACGGGCGGCACGGATCCTGGACCGAGAGGTTCCCGGATGGGAGCGTTCAGACAGGTCGCTACGTGGAGGACAGGCGGCACGGGCTCTGGGTCTTCAGGTACCGGGACGGGAGGGTGCAGCAAGGCCCATTCGTGGCCGGGAAGCGGCACGGCGAATGGACCCTGGCCTCCCCGAGGGGGGTTCTCTTTCGCGGCCCGTACGTGAACGGCCAGCGGCACGGGCAGTGGACAGTGGTCTACCCCGGCGGCAGGTGGGACCACGTGTACTACGTGGCCGGCGTCCGTCGTTGAGTCAAGGCCGGCCACGCATCGGCGGGTGATGACCCGCCCGGGACCGCCCCAGGCGGCCCGCGCTCCACGCCGTCAGCCGCGGCGGCCGCCTCGGCGTTCCCCCCGCGATTCGCGCAGTTCGTTGAGGCGGGCGCGCTGCTCA
The DNA here is from genome assembly GCA_012271265.1 of Vicinamibacteraceae bacterium. Lineage (GTDB taxonomy): Bacteria > Acidobacteriota > Vicinamibacteria > Marinacidobacterales > Marinacidobacteraceae > JAAXGQ01. The sequence continues at coordinate 23,292 of JAAXGQ010000027.1, read as the reverse complement.
TCGGTGAGGATGGCGAGGATCCGCCCGCGGCCGGCGCGCCAGGCGACGATCTGGTCCGCCTGATTCCTTCCCACGGCCTCGCCAAGTTCACGGAGCCGGGCGTCCGTCGTCTCCGGATCCCGGGCCGCCTCCATCAGGGCCCGACGGGTGTCGGCGAGTTGGCGTCGGGCGTCCGTGCGCTCGTCCCGGACCGCCCGCATGGTGTCCCGGATCTGATCACGCTGCTCGTCCGTGAGTTCGAGCTCCCGGGCCAGACGCGGTCCGAAGGCGGGAAGGCCTGCGATGGCCCCGCGGAAACCCCAGCCACGATCCCGGCTGCCCCGCCAACGGTCGCGCACGTCAAAGCGCCGCCCGCCGCGCCGCTCTGGACGCTGCATTCCCGCTTCGGGGAGCGGCGCCGCGGCGGCTTCGGGAACCGGATCGGGCGCCAGACCCGGCCGCGCCGCGCGCGGGGCCTCCAGTCCGCCCCCGGCGGCCGCCACGGCGAGGGTTCCGACAGTCAATCCCAGCACCGCCAGCACACCTGCTGCCAGCAGCGGCCGGCCGAAGCGCCGTTTCGCTGTGCTCATCGTCATTCGCTGTGCTCCTTTCCGCCGCGATCGGCGGTCGCGTGTACCCGCCCGGCAGCAAGGGACGTGCCACCCTTGCGGCGTGGTACGATGGCCGGTTGCGGTTCGGGACGGCGGGGTAGCTCAGACGGTGAGAGCGAAGGACTCATAACCCTTAGGTCGGCGGTTCAAGTCCGCCCCCCGCTACCGGAACACGCCGACTCACGGAGGCGAGCAGATCTGGCATGAGCCCTCGACGGAACATCAAGGTGCAGGCGCGGCGTGGGGTCCAGTGCCCCGAGGTGTACTCGAACTACTGCGAGGCCACGCACTCCCCGTTCGACCTCACCCTTACCTTCTGCTGCCTCACCGGGATCCACGAAGAGGATCTCACAGAGATCCCTGGCGCCAACGCGGCGCTTGCCCACGCCGAGCCCCGGGTACGGGTCACCCTTCCCTTCAAGGTAGCGAAGGCCCTGATGTCCATGCTGGAGTCCCAGTTGCGGGCCGTGGACGAGGCCGAGAACGAGAACGCCGCGTCGCAGGCGCCCGACTTCACGACCGTCCATTAGCGACTCCCTTATGCCTCCGCAACCGGTGTTCGGGTTCGGGGACGGCTCAGCCGATGGGGAAGGCGGCCGTCGCACGCCTCGGGAAGCGGCCCTGGACCGCATCCACGAGGCGCGTGTCCAACTTGACCGCAAGTCGACCTGGCTGAAGCGCGGCAGCGTCTTCGGGGTGGTCGCGACCGTCGGTTTCGGCGCCCTCCAGGGTTGGCCCTGGCTCTCCTTCCTCGCCATTCCGGTGGCCCTCGGCCTGTGGTGGCTTGACGCCGGAGTGAACCGGGAGGACGAGCGCCTCCAGCGCCTCTACGACGCCGTGTCCGCGCGCACGACGGAGCCGCCGGTCATGGGCGCCGAGGCCATGGCCGCCGCGGGCCTCCCGGACCCGCCGGGCGCCCTCCGGAAGTCGCTTCTGTCAGGTCCTGGCGCCGGGCTCCACTTCATGATGACCGCTATCGCGATCGGGGCCAGCTTCTTCTTCTGATTCCTCCGGGTCCCGCGCGAGCGCCAGCGCCTCGTCGATCAGCATGATCGGGATGTCGTCGCGCACGGGGTAGAGGACCTTGCCGTCCGACCGGATCAGGCCTCCGGAGATTTCCTCCATCACCCGGTTCCCCGAAGCGTTCTTCAGGGTTCCGGCCCGGATGGCCTCATTCAGTTCCTGAACCACCTCGTCCCGGGCCTCGCGGACCGGCTGCCGGGTCTCCGGGCAACAGAGGATCTCGAGGAGTTCCGGATGGATCATGGGCTGACCGGTGCGTGCCTCCAGGGCCGGGTCTGGGAAACGGGACGGGAACCGGGGCGCCGTGCCGGAGGAGGGGTTCGAACCCTCACAGTCTCAAGGACCGCGGGATTTTGAGTCCCGTGCGTCTGCCACTTCCGCCACTCCGGCCGGAGGCGCCACGCTGACCCCTCGGAACGAAAGTGTACAACCGCCCAGGACGCCCGGAACCGGCCTTCCAGCGCCCCCATGGAGCGCCGGTGTCC
>JAAXGQ010000027.1:14220-21187 GCA_012271265.1 Vicinamibacteraceae bacterium | reverse complement strand
GTCCTCGCCGGCCACCGCCGCAGGCGGCCATGGTCCGTCGGCCTCCCGGCCCACGGTCGGTCAGCACGGTGGCGCTGTCGGCCGGAGACTGCCTGAGGGACCGGCGGTGCGGCGTAGGCCGGCGAGGACGCCGGCGCTCCATGGGGCCGACGCTCCCTCCGTCAGGGGGCGCCATTCATGGAGCGCCGGTGTCCTCACCGGCCCCCACACCGGTAGCGCCGGTGTCCTCACCGGCCCCCACACCGGTAGCGCCGGTGTCCTCGCCGGCCACCACCGCAGGCGGGCATGGTCCGTGGGCCTCCCCCGGTCGGTCGGCGCGACGGCGGTGTCGGCCGGAGACTGCCTGAGGGACCGGCGGTGCGGCGTAGGCCGGCGAGGACGCCGGCGCTCCATGGGGCCGCCGCTCCCTCTGTCCGGGGGCGCCATTCATGGAGCGCCGGTGTCCTCACCGGCCCCCACACCGGGAGCGCCGGTGTCCTCACCGGCCCCCACACCGGTAGCGCCGGCGTCCTCGCCGGCCACTGCGGCAGGCGGGCATGGTCTGTGGGGCTCCCGGCCCAGGGTCGGTCGGTACGGCGGCTTGTCAGACTGCCTGGGGGACCGGCGGTGCGGCGTAGGCCGGCGAGGACGCCGGCGCTCCAAGGGGCCGCCGCTCCCTGCGTCCGGGGGCGCCATTGATGGAGCGCCGGAGTCCTCACTGGTCCGTTCGGTCCCTGGAGCCGTGGTAAACTGCCCGTTTGCGCTGATTGAACTCGCTGTGAAGGAAGGAGTTGTGGGTCCTTGATGGAGTTCGAAGTCGGAGACAAGGTGATTTACCCCAATCAGGGGATCAGCGTGGTGGAGAGCATCGCCGCCGCGGAGGGCGCCGGCGGGACGTCCTTCTACCGGTTGCGGCTGCTCCAGAAGTCCACGCTGGTCATGGTCCCGGTCAAGAAGGTTGCCGAAGTCGGTCTCCGTCCGATCATGACCGACGCGGAGGTCGAAGAGGTCATGGATGTCCTGGAGAACGACCCGGTCAACGAGAAGGTGAACTGGAAGACCCGCTACAAGGACAACTCCGACCGCATGAAGAGTGGCGAGCCGAAGCGGGTCGCCACGGTGCTGAAGGGGCTCTTCTATCTCAGCCAGCGCAAGACCCTGTCGTTCCGCGAAAAGCGGATGCTGGACCTGGCCCACCACCTCACGGTGACGGAGATCGCGGAAGTCGCCGAAGAGCCGCTGGACGCCGTCGAGACGAAGGTGATCGAAGTGCTCCAGCGAAGTCGGAACGGACAGCTCGGCCTGACGCCTGCCGAGGATCAAAAGGCGAGCAGCGCCGCCACGAGCGTGGTGACGCATGCCCCGAAGCGGCGCCGCCGGAAGGTCCGCGCCCGTCGGACCGCGCGGCCGGTATCCATCTCGATCAACCGCTACTGACCGAACTTCCGGCTTCGGCCAGCGTCGCGTCGCCGTAACCGCGCCGGGATCGGACGCGGCATGACCACGTCGCTCCACAGGGGGCGGGCCGTCCTCGGGACCGTGCTGATGAGCCTGGCATTGCCGCTGATGCTGCTCGTGGCGCTGGCGCTGATTCCCCTCGGCCACCGGCTCAGCGGTCGGCGTCGTTTCGGCTACGAAGTCGGCCGCCGCATCATGCGAGTGTGCTGGCGCCTCCTGGGAATCCGGCTCGAACAGGTCCATCGGGAACGGATCGAACCGTCCCGACCGCGCGTGTACATGCCAAACCACGAGTCGCTGCTGGACATGCCGCAGGTGATGTCGGTCATTCCGGGCACTGCGGGCACGCTGATCAAGGAAGAGGCCTTCCGGGTGCCGCTCGTGGGCTCCGCGTTCCGGGCGTGCGGTTTCATCCCGGTCAACCGGAAGAGTCCGAGAGCGGCGCGGCGGGCCTTTCTGAGCGCCGTCGCCGAGGCAAGAGCGGGTCGCTCGTTCGTCGTCGCTCCGGAAGGCACCCGCAGTCGCACCGGAGAGCTCGGTCCCTTCAAGACCGGCGGATTCCGCATCGCGATGGAGGCGAGAATCCCGGTTGTACCGATCACCGTGGAGGGAGCTGGAGCGCTGATGCGGCCCGGCTCCTGGCTGATCCATCCGGGCGTCGTGCGCATCACCTGGAACGAACCGGTGGAGACGAGCCACCTCGATCCAAAGGACCGCGCCCAGCTCGCCGACCTCATGCGCTCGGTGCGGCAGACCATGGAAGCAGGCAAGGCGTGAGCACCCTGGTGCTGGTGCGCCACGGGGAGAGCGAGTGGAACCTGGCGAACCGCTTCACCGGATGGACGGATGTCCGCCTCACGGACGCCGGGCGGAAAGAGGCGCGGCGCGCGGGAGCGCGCCTACGGGACGAAGGCATCCATCCGGCTACGGCGCATGTGTCCGTGTTGCGGCGCGCGGTGGACACGCTGCGGGAAGTCGCGGCGCGTTGCGCCGGGCCGGATCTCCGGATCCGGTCTTCCTGGCGGCTCAACGAGCGCCACTACGGCGCGCTGCAGGGGGAAAGCAAGACGGAGATCCAACGCCGGCACGGGTCGCTGCAGACGCTGGCGTGGCGCCGCAGCTTCACCGAGCGGCCGCCGCTTCTCGCCGACGATGACCCGCGTCATCCGCGCTTCGATCCCCGTTATGCCGGGATCCCTTCCTGGCAGCTTCCCCGGGGGGAATCGCTGGCGGACACGCTCGAACGCGTGATCCCTTACTGGGAAGAGAGCATCGTGCCCGATCTGACGCGCGGCGCGGTGCTGGTGGCGGCGCACGGCAACAGCCTGCGGGCGCTCGTCATGCGGCTCGAGGGGCTGGGGCCCGACGAGATCCAGGAGCGCAACATCCCGACCGGTATTCCCTGCGTTTACGGGTTGGGCGCCGATCTGCGCATCCTGGACCAGCGCTACCTCGCGTCGGGCGCCGAACTCCGGAGCCGCATCGGCCTCGCGGCCCACCGCCCCTGAAGGACAGCTCCACGCGAGCGGGCCGGCGCGGACGGGGCCCCCCGCGGAGAACTGCCCCCACCGGCGGAACTGGTCCGTTCGCTGGAGGGGGCGGGGGAGTCCGTCAGGCGGCGTCGTCCTTTTTCTGGAGGAGGCCGGCGATGTCGACGCCGGTGGAGGTCTTGAGCTGCTCGAAGAACGCGGCGATCGAGCCGGTGAGGCCGCGGACGTGGTTCGGCAGCGCACCCCCGTCTCCGGAATCGACCACCGTGAGCCGCTCCACGTGGAGGTTGTCGTGGAGGACGTGGGTGACCTTGTCGAGAAGGCTGGGGAGCATCTGCATGAGCATGATCTCGCGCGCCTGGTCGTCGGTCCACTGCGCCCGGATCTGCTCGATGGCGTCGGCGGTCGCCCTTCCGTTTTCACGGATGGACGCCGCGGCGCCTTCGGCCATCAGGGCGTCGGCCCGGCCCCTGGCAGTCGCCGGAACCACCGTCTCAGCCTGCTCGCGCAGCCTGTTCCGCTCAACCTTGATGGCTTCCACTCTCTGCTGCTGCTCGGCCTTGGCGATGAAACCGGCGCCGACCGCGACCTGCTCCTCGGCGCTCGCTTCGGCATCCCGCTTCGCGCGCAGGACCCGCACCGCGTTCTCCGCGTCCACGATGGCCTGCTCGGCTGCCGTCTCCGCCTCGATCGCCTTCTGGCGTTCGACGGCCGCGACATGGCGCGCCTCGGAGGACGCGCGCGCCTCGGCGACCTTCGCGTCGCGCTGCACCTTGGCGTTGACCTGCTTTCCGATCGCCTTGAGGTAGTCCTGGGTGTCGGCGAGGTCCAGGATCTTCAGCGTGTCCAGCACCAACCCGAGCCGATCGAGGTCTTCGCGGGCAGCCCGGGCGGCCCGGGAGGCGAGCTCCAGCCGCTGGGAGTTGGCCTCCTCCGGGCTCATCGTGGCGATGACCCCGCGCAGGCTGCCTTCCACCGTCTGGCGGGCGACGGCGCGGATCTCGGTCGGGTTCTTGCCCAGGAACCGCTCCACGGCCAGGGGGAGGCCCGTTTCCTGGTCTCCGGAAACCTTGACCGTGGCGTTGCCTTCCACGTTCAGGGGGATCATCCCCTTCGAGAGCGCCTTGGTGACCTTGATCTCGAGGGCGATCGTGTTCAGCGAGATCCGGGACACCGTCTCGACGAGGGGGCGCCGGAACCCGCGGCCCCCGCGCATGATGCGCGGCCGCTTGCGACCGGAGAAGATGACCGCTTCGTTGGGCGGGCACACAACGACGTGCGCGCGGATGAAGATGAGGATCAAACAGATCGCGGTAACGCCCAGGGCGATCGCGATTCCGATGGTTCCTGGAGTCATGGGGTGTCTCCCTGGTCGGGGGCCGGGCTCTCAGCCACGGGTCTGACGATGGTCCGCACGGCCTCGCTCAGCAGTCGTAGTAGAGGGCGAACTCGGCGGGATGGGGCCGCTGGTCCATGTAGGCGAGTTCGTGGGCCCGCTTGAAACGGACCCAGGTGTCAACCACGTCGGGGGTGAACACCCCTCCCCGGTAGAGGAAGTCGCAGTCCGCTTCCAGCGCCTCGAGGGCCGCCTTGAGCGTGGGCGGGGTGTCGCGGATCTTGCGCTGCTCTTCCTCGGGCATCTCGTAGATGTCCTCGTCCACCGGATCGGGGGGCTCGATCCGGTGCAGCACGCCGTCGATCCCGGCCATCAGGATCGCCGCGAACGCCAGGTAAGGGTTCGCGCTCGGATCCGGGCAACGGAACTCGATCCGCTTTGCTGGCGCGCTCAGCGAATACATCGGGATCCGGATCGCAGCGGAGCGGTTCCGCATCGAGTAAACCAGCTTGACCGGAGCCTCGAACCCGGGCACGAGGCGCCGGTAGGAGTTCGCGGTCGGACACGTGAAGGCGAGCAGCGATGCCGCATGGTGGAGGATGCCACCGGTGAACCACCGGGCCATGTCGCTGAGGCCGCCGTACTTGTCGCCGTCGTAGAACAGGTTCCTGCCGCGCTGCCAGAGGCTCACGTGGCAGTGCATGCCGGAGCCGTTGTCGCCGAACAGCGGCTTCGGCATGAAGGTGACCGTCCTGCCGTCCGCGTGCGCGGTGTTCTTCACGATGTGCTTGAACTTCATCACCGAGTCGGCCATTTCCAGGATGGGCTTGTACTTGAGGCCGATCTCGCACTGGCCCCCGCTGCCGACTTCCTGGTGGTGCAGCTCGGCATCGACCCCGCAGCCCCGAAGATTCGAGATCATCCGGGAACGCAGGTCCTGATAGGGGTCGGTGGGCGGCATCCGGAAATAGGCCTGCTTCAATCCCGGCTTGTTCCCGAGGTTCGGTGCTTCCTCACGCCCGGTGTTCCACGCTCCGTTGGCCGAGTCCACCCGGTAGAACGCTTCGTTCACGGTCTGGTCGTAGCGCACATCGTCGAACACATAGAACTCGGCCTCGGGACCGAAGTAGCAGGTGTCGGCGAGCCGCGACCCCTCGAGGAACCGGGTCGCCTTCTCGACGATGTAGCGGGGGTCCCGCGAGTACAGAGCGAGCGTGATCGGGTCCTTGACGTTGCAGATGAACGCCAGGGTCGGAGCTTCGCAGAAGGGGTCCACGAACGCCGTCTGCGAGTCGGGGCGCAACAGCATGTCGCTGTCTTCGATCCCCTGGAACCCGCGCACCGAGGAGCCGTCGAAGCCGACGCCATTGACGAACATGTCCTCGTCGAAGGCTTCGATGGCATAGCTGATGTGACGCCAGCCCCCGAGGAGGTCGGTGAAGCGGAAGTCGACGAACCGGATGTCCTGATCGTCGATGATGCGGCGGACGCGGCGAAGGGACACGAAGACTCAGCCAATCGCCTGCGAGCCGCGTTCGCCGGTGCGGATCCGGACGCAGTCGAGCAATTCGGTCACGAAGACCTTCCCGTCTCCGGCCTCTCCGGTCTGGGCGCCCCGCATGATCGCCCCGATCGCGCGTTCGGCGAAGTCGTCGTTGACCGCGACCTCCAGCCGGACCCGTTTCAGGACCCTGACCTGCGTCAGCAGGCCCCGGAACGTGGCTTCGTACCCTTTCTGGGCGCCCTGACCGACGCCGGCCACAATCGAGTACTTGTTGATCTGCGCCGCGAAGAGCTCCTGCTGGACGATCGGGAGCACCTCCGGCTGAAGGTAGGCGGTGATCAGTTTCATGGGGCGAACGCTCTCACAGAGGGGATGGCCCGCTCAGGACCCGAGAATCTGGAAGCCGGTGTAGGACTCCATGCCGTGCTCGTTGATATCCAACCCCCGGATCTCCTCGCGGCGCGAAACCCGGAGCCCGAGCACGGCCCGGATCGCGAGAAAGACCAGACCCATCGCCAGGAAGACGAACAGGCCGGAGGACAACGCGCCGAGCGCCTGGATGCCGAGCTGCTCCACGCCGCCGCCGTAGAAGACACCGTCCTGCCCCAGGCCCAGAGACTCCCGGCCCCACAGACCCACCGCGAGGGTCCCCCAGAGGCCGCAGAGGCCATGGACCGGGAAGGCGCCGCAGGGATCGTCGATGCGCACGCGGTTCAGGAGCCGTTCCCCGAGCACGATGACGAATCCGCTGGCCACTCCGATCCAGATCGCGGCCCCCGGAGTGACCACCGCGCAGGACGCCGTGATCCCGACGAGCCCGGCGAGCGCGCCGTTCATCGTGAAGTAGAGGTCGGGTTTTCCGCCCACAATCCAGGAGATGAACGTGCTGGTAATGGCCCCCGAGGCCGCGGCGAGGTTCGTGTTCAGCGCGATGAGCGCGATGGCTTCCCCGTCTCCGACGGCGAGGTTCGACCCCGCGTTGAAGCCGAACCAGCCGAACCAGAGAATGAAGACACCCAGCGACGCGAGCGGAACGGAATGGCCGGGGATGGGATTCGGGCTGCCGTCCGGGTTGAACCGCCCGAGGCGGGGACCGAGGATCCAGGCCCCGACCAGGGCGGTGACGCCGCCGGTCATGTGGACCACCGTGGACCCGGCAAAGTCGAAGAAGCCCAGTTGGGCCAGCCAGCCGCCGCCCCA
>JAAXGQ010000027.1:0-14112 GCA_012271265.1 Vicinamibacteraceae bacterium | reverse complement strand
AGCCAGAACGCCCAGATCGGCACATCTGCTCCAGACTCCGCGCCCACCAGCAGGAAGCCGCTCGTCCCGAAGAACGGGTTGCCCTCCGAGAACATGATGGCGTAGCCAAAGACGAAGAAGCCCAGCGACGCCATGCAGTAATCGAGGAAGTTCTTGAACAGGATGTTGCAGGTGTTCTTGGCGCGGATGAAGCCGGCCTCGAGCATTCCGAAGCCGGCCTGCATCAGGAACACCAGGAACGCCGACACCAGCACGAACAGGGTGTCCACCCCGACTGCGCTGGCCACCGGAGCCGCCTCCTGCGCCAGCGCTGGCTGGGCCATGAGGAGCAGCACCGGCACGATCAGCAGGTTTCGCCACAGCATCAGTTGACTCCCCTCCCCGGGACGGGGCGCCCGCTCAGGACATGACTCCACGGACGGCCCGCGCCGTTGGATCCCACGCTTTCCTGTTTTCCCGTCGAGTCTTCCGGCAACCAACCAGAATATCAGCATCCCCTTCTTCTGGCGGAGGCCTCTCCTGCCGCCCCGCCTCCCAGCGGAGCCGGTCATCCGGTGGTGGAGGCGGCGGGAATCGAACCCGCGTCCGAAAGCCCTCCACAGCCACCTCTACATGCTTAGCCGCGTTGTTGGGTTTCGCCCGCCCTCCGCATCAACCCGGCGAATCGCGGGGAGCAGGCTATCCCTGGGGTTGTCGCCAGCGGTTCGGGACGCGCCGCTGACCGAGCCCGCCTGGTCGACGCCCGTTTCCCGATCCGGCAGGCGGGATCAGGAAGGGCGTGGCTTAAGCAGCCAGAGCCAGTTCAGTGTTGGCGTTTGTTGTGTTTCCACCGTTTGCGGGAGATGGAACCCCGGCATGCAATCGCTGCTTCGCGTACCTTCGTCGAACCCAGTACGCCCCCCCTCCTTCCGGCGCCTCGCGTTTCGTGCCGCAACGCACGACCAAGCGCGACAGAACGGGCGAATGGCCCGTTGAGCCGATTTACCATCCTAGCATGGGCTACACGTTTCCTCTCTCGCGAAGGGACCCGAAGCGCCTCGCGCCGCTGGTCGCCCTGATTGCCGTCGGCGGCGTGCTCTTCGTCGGGTTCGCGGCAGCGCCTCCGCCGTCCGAAACGGCCTTCGTCCTGCCTTGGAGTGAACTCGAGAATCCTGCCGGGGATCTCCGCGAGGTGGCCGACGCCGCCGCGCTCCGGGGCGCCGACGCCCGCCGCGGGGCCCTTGCGGCGATCGCGGACGACGCCGACCGCTCACTGCGCGCGCGGCGGGCCGCTTCGTTTCGGCTCGGCAGCGACGCCCTTCGCCGGCAACGCTGGACCGAGGCGGCGACGCGGCTGACCGACCCGGTGTTGGCGGACGGCGCGATCGCCGCCGATGCCCTCCACCTGCTGGGGACCGGTCTCCCCCGCGCCCGGGGAGCGGAGGCGATCGGAGCGCTGGAGCGCCTTCTCGCTGACTACCCCGAATCGCCGCACGCCTCGGCGACCCGGATCGAGTTGGCGCAGCGGCTGGCCCATGCCAGGAGGGCCGAGGACGGCTTGCCGCTCCTGGAGACGGTCATCGAGGACGCCGGCTTCAGCCTTCGGGGGCAGGCCCTCGCGGTGGCGGCCGGGCTCCTCGGGAGGCTCGGGCGGCACGAGGAAGCGGCCCGGCAGCTCGAGGTCCTCTACTACGACATGGCCACCCACCCGGAGTCTCTGGACGCCGGACGGATGCTCTCGAAGCTCTACCGCCGCGCGGACGTGCGTTCGCCCTCCGCCGCCGAGCGTTACCCCCGGGCCATGCGCCGCGCCGCGGCGTTCCATGACGCCGGGAATCACCGGAAGGCGCACGAGAACTACCTCGAGATCGCGAATCGCTTCGCTTCCGCGGCGGACCAGGAACTCGTGCGGCTGCGGATCGGCGTGGAGGAGTCGCGCCGCGGCCGACTCTCTGCGTCACTCCGCACCCTCTCCCGCATCCGGCGCGAGGACCTCGTCCCCGAGGCGCTCTACATGCGGGGCGAATCGCTCCGGCGGTTGGAGCGCATCGACGCCCAGACCGCGACGCTCGAGGAATTGCTCGCTCTGGAGACGCCGCACCCCTTCGGGGCCGATGCGCTCTACAGCCTCGGAAGGTCGAGGCTGGCCCGGAACGACCGCCGAGGCGCGCTGCCGTTCCTGATCCGGCTGGCGGAGCGGTTCCCGCACGGCAACCACGCGCTCTTCTCCAAGTGGCACCGGGAGTGGGACGACTACCGCGAAGGCCGGCTCGACGAGGCGGCGGCGCGCATGGAGCGCATCGCGCGGGAGCATCCAGCCGAGTTCATGGCCGGGCAGTTCCTCTACTTCGCCGCCCGGAGCCATGAGCGGACCGGGGCGCCGGACGCCGCGATTCCGCTCTACCGGGAGGTCTTCCTCGGCTACCGGAACACCTTCTACGGGCGCCGCGCCGCCGAGCGCCTCGCCGCGCTGGGCGCCGAGGATCAGTTGAGCAGCCCCCTGGGCGAGCCGGCCGCGCTCCTTCGGCCGCTGCGCGTCGCGCGTCGGCCGATGGCGGACCGGATCGGCGAGCTGCACGCCGCGGGCTTTCGGGACCGCGCGATCGCCGCGGCCCGCACGGCCGCCCGTGCCGGGGCTCCCGATGACCCGGCCTTCCACGGCATCCACGGGTGGCTCCTGCTGCAGAAGGGCGAGAACGTCCCCGCGATTCTGGCATTCCGCCGGGCGGCGCCCTTCACCACCTCGGTGGCCGGTGAAGCCCTTCCCGCGACGTGGTGGCGGATGATGTATCCGCTTCGCTACCGCGCCAGCCTCGAGGCGCAGGCGGAGCGGTGGAACCTCGACCCCCACCTCGTTGCCGGGCTGATCCGGCAGGAGTCCGCCTTCGTCGCCCGGACGCGCTCCCCCGTCGGAGCCCGCGGGCTCATGCAGATCATGCCGGCGACGGGGCGCGCCCTGGCCCGGCTCGAAGGGGTGTCCTACCGCACCTCCGGCCTCTTCGACCCCACGGTGAACATCCGCTTTGGCACCCGTTACCTGCGGCAGTTGCTGGACCGGTTCGCCCGCCGCGACGACTTCGCGCTGGCCGGCTACAACGCCGGGCCGCACCGGGTGCGCGACTGGACCGGGATGGACATGGAGATCCCCTCCGAGATCTTCATCGAGGAGATCCCGTTCACCGAGACCCGCAACTACGTGAAGCTGGTGAAGCGGAACGAGATGCTCTACCGGCGGCTCTACCCCGCCCTGGCGGGCGAGGCGGCCGGCGAATGACCACGGCCGCCCCGCCGGTGCGCCGGGTGGAAAGCCTCAAGGCCGCCCGCTTCAGCGAGTCGGTCATCCGGGAAATGACCCGACTGGCCGCGCGGCACGACGCGGTGAACCTGGCTCAGGGGTTCCCGGACTTCCCTGCGCCGAACGAGATCAAGGAGGCCGCAGCCGCGGCGATCCGCCGCGACGTGAACCAGTACGCGATCACCTGGGGCGCCGCTTCCCTGCGCGAGGCGCTGGCCGCGCAGTACCGGACGCGCTACGGCATGGACGTGGAGGCCGACCACCACTTCACGGTGACATGCGGCTCGACGGAAGCGATGATCGCGACGATGCTGGCCCTGGTCGACCCGGGAGACGAGGTCATCGTCTTCGAGCCCTTCTACGAGAACTACGGGCCCGACGCGGTGCTCTCCGGGGCAATCCCGCGCTTCGTTCGCCTGGACGCCCCGGACTGGAGGCTCGACGAAGACGCCCTGGCCGCCGCGGTGACCCCGAAGACCCGGGCCATCATCGTGAACACGCCGCAGAACCCGAGCGGCAAGGTGTTCTCGCGGACGGAGCTCGAAGCGATCGCCGCGCTCTGCCGGGAGCACGATCTGCTCGCCTTCACCGACGAGATCTACGAGTTCATCACCTACGACGGGGCGCGCCACATCCCCCTCGCCACCCTCCCCGGCATGGCGAACCGCACGGTGACCATCAGCGGCGTTTCCAAGTCCTACTCGGTGACGGGCTGGCGGGTTGGCTGGGCGGTCGCCAGCTGCGCGATCACCCCCGCCATCCGCAAGGTCCACGACTTCCTGACCGTCGGGGCGGCGGCGCCGCTCCAGGAAGCGTCGGCGGCCGCCCTGGCTCTGCCCCGGTCCTACTACGAGAGTCTTCGGGCGGACTACCAGGTCCGGCGGGACATCCTCGTCGCCGGACTCCGGGATGCAGGTTTCCGCTGCTTCGAGCCGGCGGGGGCGTACTACGTGATGACCGACATCGCGGGGTTCGGGTGGGGCGATGACACCGCATTCGCCCGCCACCTGGTGGAGACCGTCGGGGTCGCCGCGGTGCCCGGGTCCAGCTTCTATGCGAACCCCGAAGACGGCCGGCGCCAGCTCCGCTTCGCGTTCTGCAAGACCCCCGGCACCCTCGAGGCGGCGATCGAACGGCTCCGCCGGCTTTCTTGAGCGTCCGGCGTCTCGTGGGCTGGCGTCCGGCCGGCTGGCGCTGCCGTACCGCGCTGGCCGTCGCCCTCGCGGGAGGGTGGCCGCCGGCGACCGCTGCCGCTGCCCAGCTCCCGGGAGCGGCCGCCCATCTCGAGGCGCAACGGCTTCTGGAATCCGGCGACGGCAAGGCGGCGGTCGGGCCGGCGTTCACCGCGATCGAAGCGTCCAACGAGTTCGCCGCGGAGGACTGGTTCGACGAAGCGCCGGAGGGGAACATCGTCCTCGACGAGGCGACCGCCGCCGCGGCTTCGTTCTATCGCCGGCAGCGCGCGGCCTATCGCCTGACGCTCGGAGACGCCCTCCTCGCCGCCGGGGACGCCTCGGGCGCCGAGGTCGAGTACCGGCGGTCGGCGGCTCTCCGTCCGGACGCGGCGATCTGGAACCGGTTGGCCGAGGTCCCGGGACTCCCGCTCCCGGACCGGGTGGAGTTCCTGCTGCGCGCCTGGTCCTGGTCCGGCTCCGGCGAACGGGGCTCGGTGCTGGAGCGCCTCCGGGCGTCGGGGGCGTTCCGGACCGCGGACGGGCTGGCCGCGGCGCTTGACCGCTTCCGCTTCCGGGAGCCTGGCGCCCTGGGCCCCGGCGCGCCGGAGGGGCTGGCTCCGGAAGCGGATCGGTTTCCCGACCTCTCGCTGGCGGTGGCCGGAGGCGCGTGGAGCAGCGCGCGGGCGTTCGCCGAAGACCGGCGGATCGTCCTCTATACCCCCGGTCCGGGCTGTCCCCGTTGCGGCGAGGTCGTGGATGACCTGCAGCTCGCCCTGCGCGATCGGGCGGTGGATCTCATCGTGGCGGTGGGCGATGCGGAGCTGGACATCCTGCTGCGCATCGCCGGACTGACCGGGGCCGGACTGTTTCGCCCCGAACCGCGCACCGCCTCGGGACGGTCGCGGGTCGCGCCCCGGCCGGTGGGGCATGCCGTCCGCCGCGCGACGGTGGCCTTCCCGCCGGCCGAGGCCACCGGCGATGAAGAGATGCTCTGGGTGGCGGCGCGCTCCGGGCTTTCGGTCTGGCGCATCCCGCTTGGGGGCGCGGTTTCGGTGCGCCGGGCGTTGACCGCTCTCTTCCGTTTCCTCAACGAATCGCCGGTCTCCGCCGGACAGGAGGACATGGTTGCGATTCCGGCCGACCCGGAGCCGCTCCTCGAGATCCTGCGGCGGCTGGAGGCGGGGCCGGAGTCGCTCGTCGATCTCGACGCCCGCCTGACCGCGGCCGTGCGGACCGAACTACGTACGCACTCCGTTCCGGAGCGGGTCGCGCTTCGTTTGCTGCGGCGGGCCGCCGGGCTTCAGGTCGGCGACGAGGCTCGCCTCCTGCTGCTGAACGCGTGGGCGCCCCGCTTCGGCGAGCGGATGCTGGAGGCGGCGCAGGCTGTGGATGGCGGAGTGACGCGCGCGGTGCGCGGGGGGCGGCTGCGGGTGGCGGCCTCGGAGGGGGAAGATGCGCTCGCGATCGCGCGCGACTACGAACGGGAGGACGGAGAACCGGTGGTGTTCTTCGCGCGCGCGTCGCCGGACGGCGCGCTCCGCGGACTGGGCGTCGTGCCCGGCGCGGCGGTTCGGGTGGTCGCCCGGCCGGAAGGCTTCGTGTTCGTGCGCACCGGGGAGGCGGACGACGGGGAACCCGGGGAGTGCGCGGTCTGGGCCGTATCCGGGGAACCGGGGCTCACCGAGCGCTGCGGTGTGGAGGTGCGGGACAACGCGGTCGTGGTCCGGCGGAGTCAACTCGTCGCGGCGCCCCATGCGGAAGGAGCTCTGGGGGTGAACGAGGCGCCGCCGTCGTACTGGCGTCGGGTCGACGGGGGCGCCGGACCGGCTGCGGTCGAGGTCCTGAACGAAGGCCTCGATGCGTTCGCTGCCGGAGAGGTCGTCGCCGCCGAGGCGGCGTTTCGCCGGGTTCAGGCGAGGATTGGTCCCGGCTCCGTGGTGTCCGGAGCGGCCGTCCGCTTCAACCTCGCGATGGCGGCGGAAGCCCGGGGCGATCGGGAAGAGGCCCTGGCCATCCTGCTGCGGATCGGCGACGGCGCCTTCCCGGGCGCCCTGGCCGAAGCCCGCCGCCGGCTCTACGGCGCCAGCCCGTAGGGAAGTTACGGCCGCTGGGCCGTCCTCCACGTTGACCACATCGTTTCCGTCGACCGCAGGTTGCTGACGGAACAACAGACGGCGGGCAGCGGCCCGCACGTCGGTGGTCCGTCCGAACACGGATCGGTTCCCGCCTCGGCGGGGCGTCTCCAGCCCTACCACGGCTCGGGCGCTTCGTCGGCCTCCACTGCCTCCGGCTCTGGCGAACCCGTGCAGTTGCCGCAGTGGACGTCCGATATGGCCTCTCCGGCGGCGAGCGCCGCGACCCAGTCCCGGAACCTTATGCCGTCGGATTCGTACGTGTAGAACTGGGGCCGCAGCATGATCGTGTGCAGCTCGCCGGGCGCGATGTAGCTCCGGTGGTTGTCCTGGCCCGCGAGCGCCGCGTCGATGTCGGCCTCGTTCGCGTCCAGCAGCGGCTGCATGCCGTCGTCCACGTTCGCTCCGGCGATCTCCAGGAACCGAATCTGAAGGCGATCCTCGGCGGTGTCGTAGCGCGCGAACTTCACCTCGGGATGGGCCTTGGCGGCTTGGATATACAGCGCCTGGTACGAGAAGCTGTCGTCGCCGATCTCGCTCATGTTCTCAAAGTGGGAAAGCGCGGCCAGCGCTCCCCAGGATTCGTGCGGCCGGCTGCCTGGCCTTCCCGGGAGGTTGCGGTAGCCGCCGGCGGAGTCGCCGAGGGTCGTGACGCGGGCGTCGGGATAGTTCTCCGCGAAGTGGCGGGTGTAGACCGGCGCCGCGGCCGAGCCGGCGCTCGAGCCGGTGATGAACACCGTCTCGGGACCCAGGAAGTGGTCGTAGGTCCAGTCGAGAGCGGCCCGGCCGTTCGTGTAGCCGCGGTGATGGATCGTAAACTGGCGCGCCGGCTCCTCTTCGGTCGCCGGGATCTCGTACACCACGTCCCGGTCGCCGATGTGGACGTCGCCGGTGCAGTAGGGCACGAACACGAAGCTGTGGTCGGCGAAGGGATTCTCGGGATGGTTGGCGGCGGCGATGCCGTGGGCCGTGCCTGGCTCGGGCTCCGTGCCGCTCGCCGACCGCATCTCCTCGCCGGCGGTCCTCCTGTAGGTCGGCCGGCCCTGCGGGTCGCAGGTCCTGGCGCTCCAGCAGCCGCCTCCGCCCTGGAGGTAGAAGACAAGCCGGGTCGGATCGGCCTTGCGGACGAAGAACCGGAACGGCGAGCCATCGGAGCAGGTCGTGCTCCCGGCCGGTGTGATCGTGTTCCAGCCTTCGGCGAGATCAGCGAGGGGAGCCTCAAGGTCGACCGGTTCGGGGGCTTCCCCGGCCGGTGCGCAGGCGAACACGGCCAGCGCGAGGAGGGCGGCGGTCACGACGAGGGCGTTGGAGTGGCGGTTCTTCAAGGTCGTTCTCCTCCGTTTCGATTGCGGGGCCCGGGAGGCTGCGCCGCAGAACGCAACGAAGCGAGTCCTGCGACGCATCGTCCTATAGATTGCTATGGAATGACCCTTTGTCAACCACTCCTACGGGCGGTAGCGCCGGAGCGTTTCGTTCACAGGTCGGAACTCCAGGAGCTTCGGGACACCGGCACACGGATTGGATTGCTTGAGCCGGCGACCGGTTGTCAAACGGAGTGGATACGGCGCGGTCTCAACCGCTGAGTCCCACTCGCCCAGCTACCCGCCCGACAGCACGCCTGGCCACGGCTTGGCCGGATTTGCCGGGGGAGGCGCCGTCCCCATGGAGCGCCGGCGTCCTCGCCGGCCTGCGCCGCACCCTCGGTCGGCCCGAGGAGCACGGCGTCGCAGTGGGAGCGCGGGTCGCGCTCAGCCACACCCCCACCGGGAGCACCGGGCCTCCCCGCTCCCGGTGCTCACGCCACCTCATCCACCGGCTGTCACTCCAGGCCGACGAGGCCTCGGACGGAGGCGATCAGGCGGGCGGAGTCGTAGCCAACACCGTCCTTGAAGACGGTGACCACGTTCCGGATCTGGAACGGGTCGGCGACCGGATCGCCGTCGATGAGCACCAGGTCAGCCAGTTTCCCGACCTCGATGCTGCCGAGCTCATCGTCCACTCCGAGCACCCTGGCGCCGTTCAGCGACATGACCTGGAGCGCCTCCGCGGGCATGAACTCCGCCTCCAGCAGGAGTTCGTAGTTGCGCTGGTCGCCAAAGCCAGGCAGGGCGCCGCCGTTCCCGGTCGGGTCCACCCCGGCCGCCAGCAGCCCGCCGGCGTGGAAGAAGCGGTACTCGAATGCCTGGGCCTTCGGGAACAGCGCCTGAAAGACCGGGTCGCGCGCCTCGGCGATCTCGTTCCGGCGGTTCAGGTATTCATCGCGGGCCCCGGGCGAGAGGGCATCGAGGTTGCGATCCTCGAGCGGCGGCCGGCCCGGCACCGACAGCTCATACACCGCCAGGGTGGAGGTCAGCGCCACCTCGTTGTCCACCATGTGGGAAATGGTGTTCGTGACCGCGTCGGAGTCCACTTCGATGTCGCGCAGCGAGTTCCGGAAATCGGGGGGGCACTCGTCCGGCTCCTTGGCCTCGTGGTACTCGGTGTTCGTGAAGAAACCGTGCTCCAGGGAGTCGATGCCGAGATCCACCGCCTCCTGGAAGGTGACCGAACAGAGGTGGCCGGTGAACCGCAGCCCGAGCCGATGCGCTTCCTCGATGGCGGCGCCGAGTTCCGCACGCGAAATCCGGGTGTAGGCCTTGAACCACGTGGCTCCTTCTTCGGCCCAGTAGGCCACCACCCGGCGGGCGTCCTCCGGATTTGCGACCTGCGTCATGTAGGTGCTGGCGCCGGCTCCCGAGATGTAAGGCCCGGTGATGTGCATCCTGGGTCCGACGATCTCGCCGGCGTCGATCGCCCGGCGCATGTTGATCTCGCTGTAGGGGGAGTAACTGCCCGTGGTGCGGATCGTGGTCACGCCCGCCGCGAGGTAGAGGCGCGGCGAGGTGGTGTTCATCTGGGAGTGCCGCGCCGCGGTCGTATAGAAGGTGTGGTTGTGCACGCCGACGAGACCGGGGATCAGCGTGTGGCCGGCGCCGTCGATGCGCATGGCGCCGTCGGGCACGGCGGTCTCCGACGCCGGCCCGACCGCCGTGATCCGGCTGCCCTCGATGACCACGGTCTGGCCGTCCCGGGGCGCGGCGCCGGTCCCATCCACAACCTGGACGCCGACGATCGCGATGACCGGGTCGTCGTAGGCGACGAAGCGGAGGGCGCTCTCGCTCAGCGCCGAGGCCGGCTGCGCCGCCGCCGGGGCCGCGAGGAAGAGGGCGAGGCCGAGAGCGGCGGGCCCGGCGAACCGGCCCGTCAGCGCACGAACGAACATGACGAACTCCTTGACAGCGGAACGCATCGTCCCGTCTTCGGTGGTCGCGCGCGAGTGATGCAGAAAAACGCCGCGCCACGCCACAAAACCGATGGTAGCAGTGGGGTCCGGCCCGGCCGTGCGAGAATCCCGAGCCTCCCCATGCCCGCACTCCGATCCTCTCTCCGGCTCGTACCGTGCCTCCTCGGAGGCCTGCTCTTCAGCCCGGTGGCCGGCGGCCAGGACACCGTCCGGCGGCTCCCGGGGCCGGCGCCGGCAGGCAGCGGGATGTACTCGCTGGCATCGTCGCCCGAAGGCGTGGCGTTCCTCAGTTGGGTCGAGGAGACCGAGGGCGGGCACGCGCTCCGCGTGGCCGAACTGCTGACCGGGCCGGTGGGGGCGCCGGGCGAAGGAGACGAAGCGGACGCCGAACGGGAGGACCGCTGGGGCGAAGTGCGGCAGATCGCCGAAGGGGCGGACTGGTTCGTCAACTGGGCGGACCACCCCGGCATCGCCGCGTTTTCCCCCACCCGGCTCGCGGCGCACTGGCTCGTCAGGAACCCCGAAGCCGACGGCGCCTACGGCTACGGGTTCCGCATGGCCTCCTCCACCGACCGGGGCGCCACCTGGCGGGAGATCTTCAGCACCGGGCTCGACAACACCGAGAGCTACTCCGGCTTCGTCTCCTACGCGCCGGACCAGGGCGGCTTCTCCGCGGTCTATCTGGCCCCCGCCCCACCGTTCCGCCGCGGCGCGGCGCCGGACGCGATGACCCTGCGGGTCCTGCGGGTCCACGCCCAGGGCTACAACCTGGGGGACCTGGAGATCGACGCCCTCGTCTGCAACTGCTGCCCGACCGCCATGGCCTTCGTGGCCGGAGAACCGCTGGCCGTGGTCCGGAATCGCGTGGCGAACGCCCCGGCGGACGACGTGCGGGACATCGCCATCACCCGGAAGTCCCGGGGCCGCTGGGAGCCCTTGCGGCCGGTCCACGCGGACGGCTGGGAGATCAACGGGTGTCCTGTGAACGGCCCGGCGGCCGGCGCCGCCGGCGACGCGGTGGCCGTCGCCTGGTTCACGATGGCGGAGGGCGGGCCGGAAGTGCGGATCGCCTTCTCCGGGAACGGTGGCGCCGACTTCGACCCGCCGCTTCGTCTCGACGGGGGCGAGGCTCGCGGACAAACGGCGCTCGCCATGCTGGACGACCAGAGCGTTGTGGTTTCCTGGCTCGAGGGGGACCGCAGCGTCATGATGCGCCGGGTCTGGCCGGACGGCCGCCTCGGTTCGCCGGTCCGCCTCGCCGAGAGCGCGCCCGGACGCGAGGCCGGGGTCCTGCAGCTCGCGCGGGTCGCGGATCAGCCGCCGCCCGCCGACCCGGACGCGCCGCCGGTCGACGAAGAAGACGAAGAGGCTCTCGCCGAAGCCTTCGATCCCCGCGAACGGGTGGTCGCCGCCTGGCGGGGCGCCACCGGGGTGGAGACCGCGGTGATCCGGCCTTCGGCTCTCGGGAACTGACGGAAGGCGGGCTCCGTCAGGGGTCCACCTCGAAGACGAAGCGCATGCCCGCTTCGAGGTGTTCCGCGATGTGGCAGTGCGCCATCCACTTGCCCGGATTCGTGATTTCGAGCAACAGGTCCACGGTCTCCCCGCTGGTCACCAGAACCGTGTCCTTGAAGGCCAGGTTCGGCGCCGGAACGCCGTTTCGCCGAAGGACCAGAAAGCGCTGGCCGTGGATGTGGAAGGGGTGCTGCATCGCATGGATCGCGCCGGCGTCATTCACGAGCCGGACGCGCACCAGGTCCCCGACGCGGAAGCGCCAGGAGATATCCATGTCCTCGTTCCCGGTGGCCGGCTCGCGGACGATCCACCGCGCCTCCTCCGGAGTGGAAACCGAGTTCATCATCGGCATCGTTCCCGCCCACTCAACGGGGGGGAAGAAGACCCGATCGGCGCGCATCCGCTGCATGATCGCCGGATCGAGCCCTTCGACCTCCAAAGTGAGGAGGAGTTCCTTGTCCGGCGGCCCGTCGAAGTGGTCGCGGTAGCGGGCGATCTCGTCGCGCACATCCCCTGCTTCGCGCAGCACCTCGAACCTGGACGCGCCGGCCGCGTCGGCGTCCCGATCCGCAACCGTCACCGTTCCGAGGTCGGTGAACCGCGAGAAGTAGCTGCCGAAGGTGTGCTCCAGCGGCCGCACCCGGTTCTGGATGCGATGCTCCCCCGCCTCCTCGTAGCGGACCTCGACGATGTAGCGCTCGGCCGGCGCGAGGGTCACCGAGTCCACCCACTCCTCGCGCTCGTACTTCGACAGATCGGTCCCCACCGCCTTGACCCGGTGCGTGCCGGGCTCCCCGAACACGAGGTTGAAGACGCGGGTGTTCGAGACATTGGTGAGGAAGAACCGCACGACCTCGTTCCGGGCGGCCTCGAGCCGGTATTCGGGCTCACCGTTCACGAGAAGCAGGTTTCCGAACCGGCCCATCAGGGCGTGGGTGGCGCGCTCCTCGCCCCACGGGAAGAGGCTTCCGTCGTCGGCTACGAGCAGATCGTCGAGGATCAGGATCTGTTCCCGGTGCACCGGCGCGTACCAGGTCGCCGCCGGGGCCTCGACCAGCATGTTCCCGTAGAGGCCAAGGTCTTGGGTGACCTCCTCCCGGTGATGCGGGTGGTACCAGTAGAGGCCGGCGTCAGGGAAGAAGAGCTGGTACGCGAAGCGTCCACCGGGCGGAACCGGGTCCTGCGTCAGGAACGGAACCCCGTCGAAACGGTTGTCGAGGCGCAGCCCGTGCCAGTGAATCGCGGTGGGCCATTCGGTGCGGTTCTCGAAGTTCACGAAGATCGTGGAGTTCTGGTCCACGTGGATCAGCGGGCCCGGGAACTGGCCGTTGAAGCCGTACATCACGTAGTCCCGTCCGTGGATCGTCCGGCGGACCCGCTCGGCGATCAGGTCCAGGGTCTGGCCGTCCGTCAGCCTTGCGGTGGTGGAGGGACGGGCGAACGGCAGCGTCTCGTCGGCGCCCGCCCGAGGAAGAAACGGGCGGGGCTCCGGGCGCAGGTGGCCGAGACCGGGGATCATCGGCGTCTCCGGGAGCATCGGGGGGTGCGACCACGCCGGCGCGTCGGCTCCGGCTCCGGCGCCGTGCCCCATCGCTGCATGATCCATCGCCCCGTGCCCGGCGTGATCCCCCTCGGCGTCGCCCTCGAGGGTGCCGCTCACCGGAACGCTGAGGTGGTTGTCCGGCAGGACGCGGGTCGAAGGCGACGCGCCCCGGAGGACGAGCCGTCCGGTGCGCCGGGTCGCGTCGGGCGACGCTTCGGCGCTGATGAGGATGACGAACCTGTCGAAGGCGACGGCGCCCAGGTCGGGAAACGAACCGTTGCCCACTTCCCCGAGCCGTACCACCGGACGCATCACCGGGGTCGTCACCCAGGCCACGTAGGCCGTGGTGTCGTCGCCCAGAGCGGAGACCTCCGGCAGACCTTCGATCTCCGCGGCGAGCCGGTAGCGCTGGTTGCCGTCCCGGGTGACCGAGACCCCGAACGGGCCCGGATCCCAGCGAAGGAAGACGGTGCCGCCGGCGGGGGCGAGGTCGGGCGTCGGGTAGAGCGCGATCCGGGTGAGGCCCGGCGCCCCGTCGGCCGGAAGCACCTCCTGGGCCCCCGAGGGAAGAGCGGCCAGCCACCCGGCCAGGGCGAGCGCCGGGCAACGGGAGAAGAGGGTCCGAATCATCGTCGGGGTGAGCGCGCCGAAGGGCCAATGTCAGGGCGCCGGCCGCGAGGTGGGGCGATGCTACAGTGAAGCCAAAGATCTTCGGGCCCGTGTCACTTCAGCGCATTTTCCTCCGGCTCGCCGCCGGCGTGGCGCTGCTGACGCTCCTCATGGCTCCGGTCGGGGGACTCGCGCACGAGCATTCCGAGTGGTCCGACCCCGAGTGCCGGGTCTGCCATGTGGCGCGTTCCCCATGGGACGCGCCCACACCGGCTGCGGCCCCCCCACCGGCGCCCCCGGAGACCCGCGGCTCTACCGAGGCCGAGGACGACGCCGTGGCGCGGGGAGAAACCACCTGCGACCCCGGCGGCCCCCGCGCGCCCCCCTCCTGAGCGGCCGGCCCTTCGCTCCGGAACCGCCCGGTTCCCCCGCCGGCGAATCCCTCGCAGGGCGGTTCCCAAGCCGTGCCAACCCCCCGGAGGTCCCAGCCCGTGCGCGCACCCGCTCCTCTTTTCCTGCCTGCGTCGGACCGCGTCCGGCGCGTCCTTCCCGTGACCCTCCTCACCGCCTCCGCCCTGGTC
>JAAXGQ010000026.1 GCA_012271265.1 Vicinamibacteraceae bacterium | reverse complement strand
GGCGGCGCTGTCGGCACGAGATTGCGGTGCGGCGCAGGCCGGCGAGGACGCCGGCGCTCCATGGGGCCGGCGCTCCATGGGGCCGGCGCTCCATGGGGCCGGCGGATGCGGGTTCGTCAGCGGAGGAGGACCGCCTGCTTCAGTTCACGGATCCGGTCCCGCAGACGGGCCGCGCGTTCGAACTCCAGGTCCCGCGCGGCCTTCTTCATCTCCCTCCGCAACTGGCCGACGAGCCGGTGGAAGTCGCGGTCGTCCTCTGGCGGCGGCTCAAAGAGGCCGACCGCGCGGCCCCAGTCCTTCTCCTCGGGGGTGTCCGTCGCCTCCCCGCCTTCGGTCGCGAGTGCCACCGCCACGTCCTTGACGACGGTCCTGGGCTCGATGCCGTGTTCCTGGTTGTGCGCCTCCTGGAGCGCCCGCCGACGCCGGGTCTCCGAAAGCGCCCGCTCCATGGATCCGGTCACCCGATCGGCGTAGAGCAGCGCCCGGCCGGAGGCGTTGCGCGCCGCCCGACCGATCGTCTGGATGAGCGCCCCTTCGGAGCGCAGGTAGCCCTCCCTGTCGGCGTCGAGGATGGCCACCAGGGTGACTTCGGGAAGATCGAGCCCTTCGCGGAGCAGGTTGATCCCGATCAGCACATCGAACTCGCCGAGGCGCAACGACCGCAGCAGCTGGACCCGTTCCAGGGTGTCGGTGTCCGCATGCATGTAGCGGCAGCGGACCCCGAGCTCGTGGTAATACTCGGTGAGGTCCTCCGCCATCCGCTTCGTGAGGGTGGTCACAAGGACCCGGTTCCCCTCCCCGACCGCGCTTCGAATCTCGGCGAGCAGGTCGTCCACCTGGTTCTCCGCCGGCCGCACCTCCACCGCCGGATCGAGGAGACCGGTCGGACGGATGATCTGCTCGACGACGGCGCCGCGCACGCGGTCGAGTTCGTACGGGCCGGGGGTGGCCGAAACCGCGATGGCCTGTCCCACCCGGTCTTCCCATTCACCGAAAGACAGCGGCCGGTTGTCCAGCGCCGAGGGAAGCCGGAACCCGTGCTCCACCAGAGTGCGCTTCCGGGCCTGGTCTCCGGCGTACATGCCGCGGATCTGGGGAAACGTCTGGTGGCTCTCGTCGACGACATAGACCGTGTCGTCGGGCAGGTAGTCCATCAGGGTCGGCGGCGGCTCGCCGGCCGAACGCCCGGTGAAGTGCCGGGAGTAGTTCTCGATGCCGTGGCAGTGGCCGGTCTCGCGCAACATGTCGAGGTCGAACATCGTCCGCTGCATGAGCCGCTGCGCCTCGAGCAGCTTGCCCTCGGCCACCAGCCTGGGATGGTGCTCATCGAGCTCGTCGTGGATAGAGGCAATCGCGCGGACGAGGTCCTGCTCCCGCGCCACGTAGTGGGTCCGGGGGAAGAGCGTCACCCGGGTCTCCCGGGCCAGCTCCCGTCCGGTGAGCGGATCGAAGCGGGCCACCCTCTCCACCTCGTCGCCCCAGAGCCGAATGCGCAGTCCCACGTCGTCGTAGCCGGGGACGATCTCCACCGTGTCGCCCCGGACCCGGAACCGGCCGCGCTCGAGGGAGGCGTCGTTCCGCAGGTACTGCATCTCGACCAGTTTCGCCATGAGCGCGCGGCGGGAGGGGAACTCCGCCCCCTCCTCGAAGACGACCAGCATCCCGTAATAGGCCTCCGGAGACCCGAGGCCGTAGATGCAGGAAACGCTCGCCACGATGAGCACGTCCCGCCGCTCGAAGAGAGAGCGCGTGGTGGACAGGCGCAGCCGGTCGATCTCGTCGTTGATCGTGGCTTCTTTCTCTATATAGGTGTCGCTGGCCGGGACGTAGGCCTCGGGCTGGTAGTAGTCGTAGTAGCTGACGAAGTACTCGACCGCGTTGTCGGGAAAGAAGGACCGGAATTCCTGGTAGAGCTGCGCCGCGAGGGTCTTGTTGTGGGCCACGACGAGGGCCGGACGGTTCACCGCGGCGATGGCGCCGGCCACCGTGTAGGTCTTCCCGGAGCCGGTCACTCCGAGAAGGACCTGGTCCGGATCACCCGATTCGAGGCCGCGAATGAGGGCTTCGATCGCCCGCTCCTGGTCTCCCTTCGGGGTGAACGGACTGGCGAGCCGAAACGGTCGGCCGCCTCTCCGGGACGGCAGCCCGGGCCGCGCGTAGGGCGCGGCGCGCTCAGCCGGGCCGGCGAAACGGGAGGTGTCCTGCCGCATCACCGCAACCTCCCGGTCGCCCCTGACCGGGGCGGATGCGTCAGGTTCTGTCGTCGGGGACGCAAGCCGCTTCGGTCAGCCCCCGGAATTCCAGAACGCGGGCGATCGCCTGGTGCACCGCCATGTCGGGGGTCGAGGCCCCGGAAGTCACGCCGATCCTGAGGGGCCCCTCCGGCAGCCACCCGACGCTCGTCACCACCCGAGGCGGTTGGCCGTGATCCGCCCCGATCCGGTGACGGATCTCGTCGGGAGAGCGAAGGCAGTCGGCCCCGGAAATGTGGTAGCTCGGGAACCGCTCGCTGCTGAGCTCCACCAGGTGTCCGGTGTTCGAGGAGTTGAAACCCCCGATGACCAGCACCAGGTCCAGGTCCTCCGCGAGCATCTCCAGGACCGCGTCCTGCCGCTTCTGGGTCGAGCTGCAGATCGTGTCGAAGGAGCGGAAGCGCCGAGGCAGCGCCTCCTCGCCGTAGCGGCGCGCCATCGCCTTACCGAGCTCGTCGGCGATGGCCTGGGACTCGCCGGCCAGCATCGTGGTCTGGTTCGCCAGGCCGATCTGCCCCAGCCCCTCGTCGGGGTCGAAGCCGGGCGAGCAGGCCCTCCCGAAGCGCTCCAGGAACGCCTCCCGATCCGGCTGGCCGTCGGCGCCGGCCTCGATGTAGCGGCAGACCTCGAGCGCCTCCTCCATGTCCTTCACGACGAGGTACTGCCCCGCGCGCGATGCGGTGGCCCGGGTCTCCTCGTGGAAGTACTTCCCGTGGACGATGGCGGTGAAGCCGTCCTGGCGGTAACGGTCCACGTTCTTCCAGACATTCATGACCGAGCCGCAGGTCGTATCGACCAGGATGCACCCTCGGTCGCGGAGGAACGCGAGTTCGTCGGTGGGCACGCCGAACGCCGGCAGCAGGACGACATCCGAGGGCCGGACCTCGACGAACTTGGCTGCGAGGCAATCGTCCGGAACCAGGATCCGGATCCCGAACTCGCGGAGCCGGCGGTTCACGTCCGGGTTGTGGATGATCTCGCCGGTCAGGAAGATCCGGTGCTCGGGGAACCTGAGACGCGTCTCGTAGGCGTACTCGATAGCCCGGTCCACGCCGTAACAGAAACCGAACTTGCGGGCCAGGAGGAAACGAAGGTCACCGGCCCGGATCCGGTTGCCGTGCGCCCGCGCGAAAGCGACCAATTGCCCCCGGTAGTCGTCCGTCAGCGGACCGATGATCTCCTTCCTGAGCCCGAATCCACGCGAGTGCACGTCGGGCGGAGGCAGGTACACCGGCCGCTCCCGGGGGACGTTTCGAGTGGCCGAACCGGACATTTCAGGAGCGGGCCGAATGATAGTCTTCGCGCCCGATGCCCAAGAAGGATCCGGCCACCGGGCTGCTTGTCGGGCCGCCGCTCCGCAAGCCGAAGCTGCTCGCCTACGTCGACCACGGCAAGTGTTTTGGCCGTGGCTGCGAGATGTGCATCGCGGTCTGTCCGGTGCTGGATTGCATCACCCTGGTGCCCGACCCCGAAGCGGGGGCCGTGGGCGAAGTGTGCGAGGTCAACACCGAGACCTGTATCGGCTGTCAGAAGTGCGCCGAGTTCTGCCCCGCGGACTACGACGCGGTCCACATGTTCCCCTACGACGAGGGGATGCGGCTGGCGCGCGAGCGCGACCGGACGTTCGAGTACCGCGAGTACCACAAGAAGCCGGGCGCAGCGCTGGCTCCCCCGGACAAGGTGCGGATCGTCACGAAGCGGCCGGCCCGGCCTCGCCGGCGCCCGGCGCGGCGCCCGGCGCCCCGACCGGCTCGGACCCGACCGGCTCAAAGCGGCTAGCCGGGAGTTCCGGCGCTGGTCGTCGCCTCGTTCCGGTCCGCCGCACCGGCGGCCGTCGTTCGCCATTGCTAGGATTTCCCGTCCGGGCCTGCCTGACGTCATTCCGCTCCCGCATCGCTTCTTCTCCGGCTTCGGGACCAGCGTCCGGATGAACTGAGCAGAGTCAGATTCCGCGTGTCTCCGAAACTTCGCGACGGCGCCTCCTCGGGCGTGCTCGGGCTCGGCCGGGCGGGACCGCGCGGCAACGGAGCCGCCCCCGAAGGGCGCCCCGGAAACGGGAGACCGCAGGAGAGCGAGGAACTTCCGACTGCCGACCCCGCGCTTTCGACGGGCCCCGGGCCCTCCGCGGAGGAACTCCGCGAGGCCTACCGGGCCATGCTCACGTCACGGGAGATCGACGCCCGTGAAGCCAGCCTGAAGCGGCAGAACAAGGCCTTCTTCCAGATCAACTCCAGCGGGCACGAGGCCCTTGGCGCCGCCGCCGCGGCCTTCATCCGTCCGGGCGTCGATCACGCCTACACCTACTACCGCGACCGGGCGCTCGCGGTGCGCCTCGGCGTCACGGCGAAGGAGCAGTTCTTCGGGTCGTGGGGGGCCGCCGCCGATCCCAGCTCCGGCGCCCGGCAGATGCCGTGCCACTTCGCCAAGCCGGGCACGCCGATGCTCCCCCAGTCGAGCTGCGTCGGGACCCAGTTCCTCCATGCGGTCGGGGCCGCGCACGCCGCCCGCTACCTCGTGCGTCACCCGATTCCGGGTCTCGCGACGGTGGCCGACGCGGAAGCGGTCACCCTGGTCTGCGGCGGCGACGGGGCCACCAGCGAGGGCGAGTTCTGGGAGGCGCTCAACACCGCGTCGCTGCGCCGGCTGCCGGTGGTGTTCCTCATCGAGGACAACGAGTACGCGATTTCGGTCCCGGTGGAGCACCAGACTGCCGGCGGCGGCATCGCCGGCCTGGTGCAGGGGTTCCCCCACTTCAAGGTCATCGAGTGCGACGGGTGCGACTACGAAGCCGCCTATCGGGCGATGCGCGAGGCCTTCGCCCACGCCCGTTCCGGCGAAGGACCGGCCCTGGTCCACGCTCACGTGGTGCGGTACGGGTCCCACTCGGTCTCTGACGACGATCGGGAATACCGGATCCGGGAAGAACGGGAGGCGGACCTCCGGAAGGACCCGGTCAAGCGGCTCGCCGCCGAGCTCGTCGCCTCGGGAGTGGCCACGAAGGCAGAACTCGACGCCCAGCAGGAGCGCATCCGGGCCGAAGTCGCCGAGGCCGCCGCCGAAGCCATCCGGGCGCCGTGGCCGGAGCCGGAGAGCTGCCTCGACCATCTCTACAGCCCCGACGTGGACCCCTGCTCCGCGGCGTTCGAGACTGCGCCGCG
This sequence comes from Vicinamibacteraceae bacterium, assembly GCA_012271265.1. Classification (GTDB taxonomy): domain Bacteria; phylum Acidobacteriota; class Vicinamibacteria; order Marinacidobacterales; family Marinacidobacteraceae; genus JAAXGQ01. Next base: position 33,931 of record JAAXGQ010000026.1, on the reverse strand, counting down.
CTTCGAGCCGGGAGCCAGGCCGGGCACGATGGTGAACCTGATCAACTCGGTGCTGCGCGCCGAGTTGGCGCGCGACCGGCGGGTCCTCGTCTTCGGCCAGGACGTGGCCGACGCGAGTCGTGAGAGAGCCTTGCGCGAGGTCCGGGGAAAGGGCGGCGTCTTCAAGGTCACCCAGGGACTCCAGCGGGAGTTCGGATCGGACCGGGTATTCAACACGCCGCTCGCGGAAGCGACAATCGTCGGCAGCGCCGTGGGCATGGCCACGCGCGGCCTGCGGCCGGTCGTGGAAATCCAGTTCCTGGACTACATCTGGCCCGCCTACATGCAGATCCGCAACGAGCTGGCCAGCTTGCGCTGGCGGGCGAACGGCCAGTGGTCGGCTCCGGTGGTGATGCGGGTCCCGGCCGGCGGCTACGTCACCGGCGGCGCCGTCTACCACAGTCAGTCCGCCGAGACGCTCTTCGCCCACCTGCCGGGATTGCGGGTGGTCATGCCGGCGACCGCGCTGGACGCTGCGGGCCTGCTGCGGACGGCCATCCGCTGCGACGATCCGGTCATCTTCTTCGAGCACAAGCACCTCTACCGCCAGACCTATAACAAGAGCCCCGATCCCGGGCCGGACTTCATGATTCCCTTCGGGAAGGCGCGGACCGTGAGGCCCGGCGATGACCTGACCCTGGTGACGTTCGGCGCGCTGACCCACCGCGCCGAAGTCGCGGCGCGCGAGGTGGCGCACGAGGGGATTGCGGTGGAGATCCTGGATCTCCGTTCCCTCGCCCCCTACGACTGGGAAGCCATCGCGGAGAGCGTCCGGCGCACCAACCGGGCCCTTGTCGCCTACGAAGAGAGCCGCAGCTTCGGGTATGGGGCCGAGATCGCGGCCCGGATCGCCGACGAACTGTTCGATGATCTGGACGCCCCGGTCCGGCGGGTCGCCGCCAGGGACGCCTGGGTGGGCTACTGCCCCAGCCTGGAGCGGGCCATGCTGCCGCAGCGCGAGGACCTCGTGCGCGAGATCCGCCGCCTGGCGGAGTACTGATCGGCTTCGACCGGTTCCGACGCCATGTCGGTGCAGGTATTCCAGACTCCGGTCGCCCAGACCGAGCCGCTGCCGCAGCACCCGGACACGAACCCGCTCAGCGTCCTGAACGAGCTGGACCGGTTGCACTTTGGCGCGGCTTACCAGGTAGCCAGGGCCGAGGTCGGGCCGAGGGCGGACGCCATGGAGCGCTCCGGGGCCATCGCCCCGGAGTTGATCCGCCTCCTGGCCGAGTACGGCTTCTTCGGCGTCCAGGCGCCGGAGCAGATGGGCGGAAGCGGGATGGGCCTGTTTCACACGGCGTTGACGGTGGAAGCGCTCGCGCGCTTCGACGCTTCGGTTGCGCTTCTGGTCGACGTGCATAACACCCTGCTGGTCGGAGCCCTGAACACCTTCGGGAATCGCCGGCAGCGCTTCCACTACCTGCCGCAACTGGCCTCGGGGCGCCTCCTCGGGGCGTTCTCTCTCTCCGAAGCACACGCGGGGAGCGACGCCTTCGCGCTTTCGACACGGGCGGGGAGGGTCCCCGAGGGCCACCGGCTGAACGGCGCCAAGGCGTGGGTTTCCGGAGCGCGCGAAGCCGGCCTTTTCCTGGTCTTCGCCCGCGTGGCTCCCGAATCCGGGGAACAGCGGGAAGGGATCACCGCGTTCCTGGTTCGCCGCGACAACCCGGGGCTGACAGTGGGGCCGCCGGAGAAGAAACTGGGTCTGTTGGCTTCGAGCACCTGCCCGCTGTTCCTGAAGGACTGCCTCGTCCGGACCGAGGATCGGCTGGGGGAAGTGGGAGAGGGGCGCCGGCTGGCCATGGCGCTCCTGAACGAAGGCCGGATCGGCATTGCCGCGCAGCTGGTGGGCATCGCCCAAGCGGCGCTGGAGTTGGCCGTCGACTACGCCCGGAAGCGGAAGGCCTTCGGGAAACCGATCGGGCGGAATCAGGCCGTGGCCTTTTCGCTCGCCGAGGCGGCCCGGGAGGTGGAAACCGCCCGTCTCCTCACCTGGAACGCGGCCCGGCTGGCGGACACCGGGGGCGAGACCCGCTACGCCGCGGCCATGGCCAAGCTGACCGCCCAGCGCGCCGCGGAGGCCGTGACCTCGCTGGCCATCGAGGTCCACGGCGGAGCCGGCTACACGACCGACTGCCCCGCCGGCCGCCTCTGGCGGGACGCCAAGGCCGGGACGATCTACGAGGGAGCGGCGAACATGCAGCTCCTGACGATCGCTCGCGGCCTCGATCTCTGACAGGAACCGCCGGCATCCCATCGAGCGCACCATGTCTCCTGGTGGGGGTCCGTTCTGCTGGCGAGACGTGTTCTCCGGAGGCGCGCCGTCCGTACGGGCCCCGCCGCAGCCCGACGTGGGCGCCGGCACGATCGGTATCCTGCCCACCCGTTTCCCCGCGCCTCCAGACACCACGCCTTCGCCCGAGGAGCCAGCCCATGCGCCCGCCTGCCACATCGTCCCGCTTCCCGGACCGGCGGTTCCGGCGCCAGGCCCTCGTCGTCCTTGCCGCGCTCGCCGCGGGCATCCTGCCCGAGGGCGGCGCGGCTGCCCAGGACGCCCCGAGGATCCTCCCGATGCGGGAGCGGGCGGCGCTGGTGGACCGCTGGCTGGAAATCCGCTTCCAGACCGTGCTTCCGGAGATCATGCGCCGCGACGGGGTCGACCTGTGGATCGTGGCGGCCCGGGAGTACAACGAGGATCCGGTCATCCGCACCATGCTTCCCTACACCTGGCTGGCGGCCCGGCGGCGGACAGTGCTTCTCTTCCATGACCGGGGCCCGGAGGAAGGGGTGGAACGGCTGGCGGTGGCCCGATATGACATCGGGGGCATTCCGGGCGCCTGGAATCCGGAGACGGAACCGGACCAGTGGGCGCGGGTTGCCGAGCTGGTCCGGGAACGCGCTCCGCAGAAGATCGGCCTGAACCGGTCACGGGACTTCGGGCTGGCCGACGGACTCACGGCAACGGAGTACGAAGCGCTCGTCGAGGCGCTCGGCCCCGACCTCGCGAGCCGGCTCCACGACGCCGAGACGCTCGCCATCGCCTGGCTGGAAACCCGGACCCCGGAGGAAATGGCCGTCTATCCGGGCATCGTGCGGCTGGCCCGCACCATCATCTCCGAGGGCCTCTCGGAGCGCGCCATCCAGCCCGGGGTCACCACGACGCAGGACCTTTCCTGGTGGTACCGCGAGCGAATCCGCGAGTTGAAGCTCCAGACCTGGTTCCAGCCCGGTGTGTCGGTGCAGCGCCGCGAGGGCGCCATGTTCGGCGGCGACGAGGGGAGCCAGGGGGACTTCTCGTCGCGACCGCCGCCGGACGTGATCCTGCCGGGGGACCTGATCCACGTGGACTTCGGCATCACCTACCTGCGGCTCAACACCGACACCCAGATGCACGCCTACGTGCTGCGCCCCGGAGAAACCGACGCCCCGCCCGGCCTCCAGGAAGCGTTTTCCACGGGGAATCGCCTGCAGGACATCCTGACCGACGAGTTCGTCAGCGGCCGCACCGGAAACGAAATCCTCGCCGCGGCGCTGGCGCAGGCGGAAGAGGAGGGCATCCGGGCCTCGATCTACACCCACCCCATTGGCTACCACGGCCACGGGGCGGGCCCGACGATCGGCCTCTGGGACCGCCAGGACGGGGTGCCAGGGAAGGGCGACTACCCACTCTTCCCGATGAGCGCGCACTCCATCGAACTGAACGCCCGCGTGCCGATACCCGAGTGGGATGGCCAGGATGTGCGCATCGCCCTGGAGGAAGACGCCCTCTTCGACGGTGAGTCCACCTGGTACATCGACCCCCGGATGGAGCGGCTGCTGCTGATCCCCCGCCCCCGCTGACCCACCGCGCCCTGACCCCGTCCCGGGCCTCCGCCCCCGTGCGCCTGAGGTGACGGCCGGTTGATCGCGGTCCTCGGCGGAGCGCTGTTCGTCGCCGTCGCGATCGGCGCCCTGCGGCTCCATCCGTTCCTCGCGCTGATCCTCGGCGCCATCCTCACCGGCGCGCTCGCGCCCTCGGATGAGGCCCCGGCCGCCCGGCTGCTCTCGACGCTCGACCAGGTCGGGGCCGACTTCGGCCAGGTCGTGGGAGCGATCGGAATCGCCATTGCCCTCGCCGCCGTGATCGGCGACTGCCTCCTGCGAAGCGGCGCCGCGGACCGCATCGCGGCGGCGCTCCTCGCCGCCTTCGGTCCCCGCCGGGCGGCGTGGGCGCTCGCGGCGGCCGGCTACGTGCTGTCCGTCCCGGTGTTTTTCGACACCGTTTTCTTCCTGCTCATTCCGCTTGCCCGCGCCCTCGCGAGGCGGGCGCCCGGCCGGTATCCGCTGTTCGTGACCGCCATCTGCGCTGGCGCGGTCGCGACCCATTCCCTCGTCCCCCCAACGCCGGGCCCGCTGGGCATGGCGGACCAGCTCGGGCTTCCCCTGGGAACCGCCGTCGGGTTCGGATTGCTCCTGGGCGTGCTCCCGGTGACGGTGGTGCTCCTTGCGGCGCCTCTCTGGCTACAGCCTGGCGACCCGGCGCCGGGTCCGGAGGCGCCCGAGCCCTCCGGCCCCGGTCGGACCACGGCGAAGCGCCCCGGCCTTGTCCTGTCCCTCCTGCCCGTCGTGCTGCCGGTGGCCCTGATGAGCGCGGCCTCGGCGCTTACGGCGTCCGGCCTTGCCGACTCGCTTCCGGGCGGGGGCTGGATCCTCGCTCTCGGCCACCGGAACGCCGCGCTGCTCGTGGCCGCCGCCGCTGCCGCCGCCATCGTCTGGCGGGTGCGGCGGCCCTCCCTCGCAAAGCTGCTCGGATCATTCGGAAACGCCATCTCCGAGGCCGGCCCGATCATCCTGATCACCGCCGCCGGCGGGGCCTTCGGCCGGGCGCTGGCCGGGACCGGCATCGCCGGGACGCTCGCTGGTCTTTCCGGGGAGGGCGGCGGACCGGTGGTCCTGCTTCTCGCCGCCGGGATCGCGGCGGTGCTGAAGATCGCCCAGGGCTCCGGAACGGTCGCCATCCTCACCGGATCCGCGATCGTGACCTCGATGGTGGGGGACCTCTCCACGCTCGCCTTCCACCCCGGCTATCTCTTCGCCGCGATCGGCTTCGGTTCGATGATCGCGTCGTGGATGAACGACAGCGGATTCTGGGTCGTAGGCCGGATGGCGGGCTTCGGCGAAGCCGACACCTTCCGCACCTGGACCGCCGCCGCCGCCACGGTCGGCGTCCTCGGCCTCCTCCAGGTCCTTCTCCTCGCCACCCTCCTCCCCCTCGGCTGAGCAGGCTTCTCGCCCGAGGCGCCAAAGGGCGAGAGATGCCGGACTGCCGCTTCCCGAAGCCGCCCGGGTTCTCAGCGGGCCCGCGCGGCCGCTTCGGGATGCGAAGCTACCGGGAGCCGCCGTCGGCGGGAGCGCCGAGTTCGAGGAGGCGGGCGCGGGCGGTTGCGTAGCGCTCGAGGATGCGGGGGACGGGGGTCTCGCCGTAACGGGCGATGACGCGCGCCTCGGCGACTTCGAGCGCCGCCAGCAGGTCGGCGGCGGCCCTTCTTGCAGCCTGCGGCTCCGTGCTGCCCACCTGTCCGATCCAGACCGGGGAGGTCTGGGCGAAGACGGAACCGTTCATCCCCGGCCAGCTCTCTTCGCCGCCGTGGGCGCGCACCGAGACCCAGCCGCCGGAGGGGAGATCGAGCGAGCCGGAGAGCTCCCGCTTTCCGGCTCCTTCCAGTCCCGGAAGGGTCTCCACCACCTCCCCGTTCACGATCAGGTCCACCTGTCCGACCGAACCGGTGGAAGCCAGGAGAAGGGTCCACGGGGCGGAGGCGCCGGCCAGGTCCACGGCGCCGCCGGGCCGTTCGCCGGCCAGCCGGAAGTCGAGCAGCGGGCCGCTGGTGATGAAGCTGCGGCCAGCCCGCAAGCCCTCGAGATAGGGACCGATCCGGAAAGGTCCCGGCGCCTCCACGTAGATGCGGACCGCGCCGACGGCCATCGTGCGGTGGTAGTCGAGCATCACGTCCGTCCCGGCGGAAGCTGCCAGGGGGATGCCCAGATTCAGCGCCCGATGCCAGACGGCGGCGGTCCCTTCTTCACTCGTCCACAGGCACGCCACTTCGAGCGAGTCCACGTCGCCAAGGACCACATCCGGGACGAGCATGATCGGGATCGCGCCCAGCCCCGGTTCGCTGCCGAAGGGATCGGGGATCGAGACCGGGTGCATGTACGCGCTCACCCCGTTCTGGCCGCGGGAGTGGGCGAGCGCGTCGAGGTTCGGACGGTCATCGTCGGCGTAGATCGGATACCCGGGGCCCCAGAACCAGGGCCAGAAGGCGCTCTCGATGCCGATCAGACCCAGGTGGCCAAGAAAGTGGGAGCGGATTTCCTGCCCGAAGAGAACCGCCGGCACGCGGTCGACCCGGCGGTCGGCGAAGAACTCGGTGTCGTTCCGGCGATGGTGAAGGTTCGCCATCAGCGGGGTGCCGATGTCGAGATCCTCACTGGCCAGGAGCAGCTCGAGGTCGTCGGGGTCGAGCTGCACCGGCCCGCCGTAGTTCAGATGGAAATGATGGTCCCCGGAGCGGTACCCGGCCTCGCGCGCATCCCAGATCGTCTCGAACTCCAGCTCGACGCTTGCCGTTTCACCCGGAGTCACGGGAACCCGCGCGGTCACCGGAGCGCTGGAGAAGCCTCGGGTGGCGGTGATCCGAACGTCTCCACCAGGCGCCGCCGGCACGTCCACCTCCACGACCCCTGGCGAGGGGAAGTAGATGCGCCCGTGCGTTCCGTCGAAGCGCGGGAAGACCTCCGGGGTGACCGTCGGATGTCCGCCCGGATCGATCACCTCAAGGCGCGCGGGGACCGCCGCGGCCCCACCGGCCATGCGGGTCGTGATCCGCACCCGCGCGGTCGGAACGCCGAAGTCCCAACTCCGCACCGGAATCTCCTCGACCGGCCCCCCGCCGGTGCTCGCCTGGAAGAGGTGGAAGCGCTCCGCCTCATCTGCCTCGGCGTAGACCACGGAGCTCCCGTCGGCGGTGAAGGTCGGCGTGAGCGGCAAACCCCGGGCGGCGACGATCTCGATCGGGTCGGGATTCGCCGGGTCGAGCAGGAGCAGCCGGTAGCCATCGCCTCCGTCCCCGGCCGGCCAGTTCAGCGCCAGCATCCCGCCGTGCGGGTCGCCTCCGGGTCGGGCCTGGGAAGCGATGGACTCCATCCGCAGGGTGCGCTCCGTTCCGTCGGGAGCGCGGATCACAACCGAGTCGGGCGCGGATCGGCCCTTCCCGAGGTACACGAGCGAGCCGTCCGGAAAGGGCTGCGGCCGCAGTTCGAGACCCCGGTGCGTGGTGACCCGGGCAGGCTCGCCGGTCTCCAGGCTCAGCCTCCAGATGTCGAGATCGCCGGCCGTCGCGGCGCTGAAGTAGAGGGTCTCCCCGTCCGGAGCCCACGCCGGGTCGAGCACGATCGCCTCGTCCTCGAACAGCAGCGTCTCCTCGCCGGTCTCGAGGTCGAGCGTCCAGATGGACAGGCTGCGGCTGTCATCGCGCAGGAAGGCGAGAGCCCCGCCGTCGGGGCGCCAGCTCGGGCGGGTGTCGAGGGCCGGCCCGCTCGTCACCCGACGCGCCACGCCGGTCGCGGGATCGAGCAGCCAAAGCCATCCCCGCGCCGAAATCGCGATCGCGCTGCCGTCCGGCGAAGGAGCCGGATCGGTCGGCCCCGCCGCGACGGTGGGGAGCTCGAAACCCTCCACATAGACGTGGTGGGAGTACCCGCTGAGCTTCGGATAGCGGTTTGTCCACTGGGCTTCCGCCGTGACGGGCAGGGCGGCAAGCCCCAGCGCGGTCAGAATGCCGGTCGGTGACTTCGTCATGGGTTCTCCTCCGCGTCGGACGGCGGGGATGATGATCCCATCGGCACGTCCGTGACCAGCATGTGTCCGGGAGCGTGCGAGATCATGAGGTCGGCGCCCGCTCCGATCGCGGCGATCTGGGACGTGACCCCGCATGCCCAGAACACCGGGACCTCGCCGGGACGAAGACCACCGTCCTCGCCAAAATCGGGGCGCGTGAGATCCGTGATGCCGAGGTCCGCCGGATCGCCGGCGTGCACCGGGGCTCCGTGCGCCAGCGGCTGCCGGGCGGAGATCCGCTTCGCCTCGCTCACCTCCGCCCCGCGGATGGGGCGCATGGAGACGACAAGCGGACCCCGGAACGGTCCCGCCGGCTCGCACGCGCGGTCCGTCACATACATGGGGACGATCCGCCCTTCTTCCTGGTGGCGGAGCCGAATCCCCGCTTCCGTCAGAGCAGCCTCGAAGCCGAAGCTGCACCCAAGCAGGAAGCCGGTGAAACCGGATCCCCAGGCGCCCCGAACCTCATCCCGTTCCTCCCCGGGCGCGCCGTCCCGGAAGACCCGGTAGCGCGGCAGATCCGTCCGCAGATCGGCCCCGGGAGCGACGGCATGGAGTACCGGCGTTTCGCTGCGGAGAAGCAGGGGGCACGGCCGCGGATTCCGTTCACAGAACCGCTGGAAGTCGTCAGCGAAGCGCGCCGGCAGCGCGATCAGGTTGGCTTGGGCGAACCCGGGGCAACGTCCCGAAGTCGTGGCCCGGAAGGTCCCCGCGCGGCAGGCGGCACGGAGACGGGCCGGGCTGGAACCCGGTCCGGAATCGGGAAGAGAGGGGATGCGCAGGCAGCCAACTCTACCGCCGGATCCGAAGTGGTGGGCCCGTACACCTGCTTGACCGGGCAACGCGGGGCTCCCTATACTTCCGGCTCCCCGGGCAGCCCATCGGCCGGTCCATAGCAGCCACGGAACCGGTCCTCGGAAGTGGCAGGCCCGGCTTTTTTCTGGGCTGCCCGCCCGTTCGTCATCCTCCTTTTTCCCGGAACCGGAATCCCTATCGGAAATGCCTCGCTCCGCTGGCGGCACGACCTTCCTGCGCGCCGGTGAAATCAGCCGCCGCTGGTTCGTCGTGGACGCCGACGGGGAGATTCTCGGCCGGCTCGCCACCCGCATCGCCCGGGTGCTGCGCGGCAAGCACAAGGCGAACTGGACGCCCTTTCTGGACTGCGGCGATCACGTCATCGTGCTGAACGCCTGCAAGGTGCGGCTGACCGGACGCAAGGAAAAGGCGAAGATGTACTACCGGACGAGCGGGCGTCCAGGCGGGCTCAAGTCGCGAAGCGCGGCACAGGTGCGCCGGGCGTTCCCCGAGCGGCTCGTCGAGTCCGCGGTCCGGGGCATGCTTCCCAATGGCAGTCTGGGGCGGTCCCAGTTCAGGAAGCTGAAGGTCTATGCCGGCGGCAAACACCCGCACGCGGCCCAGCAGCCGGAGCCGCTGCCGGCCCTCCTCGGAACCTCCTCCTGATGCCCGAACCCCTCGCCTACGGTACCGGGAAGCGCAAGTGCTCCATCGCCCGGGTCTTTCTGCGAAGCGGCAACGGTGAAATCCTCATCAACCACCGCCCTCTCGAGGACTACTTCCCGAGGACGACCTACCGCAACTGGGTGACCCAGCCTCTCCAGGCGACGGATCAGAGCGAGAAGTTCGACGTGGACGCCCGCGCGAAGGGCGGCGGACTTTCGGGTCAGGCCGCCGCGGTGCGGCTCGGCATCGCTCGGGCGCTGGCCGAAGTCAACAGCAACCTGCGGCCGGAATTGAAGCGGCGCGGGTTCCTGACGCGGGACGCGCGGCGCAAGGAGCGCAAGAAGTACGGCCAGCCCGGGGCGCGGAAGCGCTTCCAGTATTCGAAGCGCTGATCGCCCCGACCCACCAGCCAGTCAGTCCGTTCGTGCCGGCCCCCAGCCTTCCCAGCGCCGGCGACGCGATGGCCCGCTGTTTTCTCCTGGCAGTTCACCTGCCGCTCTGATCACCCATGGCCGCGACCGTCACCATGAAGGACCTGCTGGAAGCGGGTCTTCACTTCGGGCATGAGACGAAGTGGTGGAATCCCCGCATGCGTCCGTACATCTACGGGGCGCGCAGCGGGATCCACATTCTGGACCTGACCCAGACCCTCCCCCTGTTTCGGGAGGCGCTCAACTTCGTCTCGCGGCTGGGCGCCGAGGGCAAGACGATCCTCTTTGTGGGCACGAAGCGGCAGGCGCAGGAAGTCATCGCCGCGGAGGCGTCGCGGGCGGAAGCGTTCTACGTGAACCACCGCTGGCTGGGCGGCCTGCTCACGAACTTCCGGACGATCCGGAAGAGCATCGCACGCTTCCAGGAACTGCGGGAGCTCACCGAAGCCGGTGACATGGGCGGCTACTCGAACAAGGCCTGGTCCCGGCTCGAGAAGCGCCGACGCCGCATGGAAAAAGCGCTCGCAGGGATCGAGAAGATGGACCGGTTGCCTGACGCCGTCTGCATCGTCGATCCCAAGAACGAAATGATCGCTGTCCAGGAAGCCCGGAAGCTGGGTATCCCGATCGTGGCGATCGTGGATTCGGACTGTGATCCCGACCTGATCGATTACGTGATCCCGGGGAACGACGACGCCCTGCGCGCCATCCGGCTGTTCGCGGACCGAGTCGCCAGCGCGTTCCACGAGGGGCGGCAACTGCGGAGCGCGCAACTGATGGCCATGGCGGAGGGCGACGAAGTGGAGCCCGCCGAAGAATCAGGCGCCGGGGTGCCCGCTCCGCCGCTGCCAGGTCCGCCCACCGCTCCGACCCGCGTCTGATCCGGCGTCAGCCGTCTTCCTCGGGACATCACCGCCCGCGACGCCCCGGCCGCGCGCGCAGAAGGAGACTCCCAAGTGCCTGCGATCAAACCCCTGGACGTCAAGAAGCTCCGGGACCGCACCGGAGCGGGATTCGCGGACTGCAAGAACGCCCTGGTCGCCAGTGATGGGGATTTGGCCAGGGCGGTCCGTTGGCTTCGGGAGAAGGGCGCCGCTGCGGCCGAGAAGCGGTCCGGGCGCGCCACCGGCGAGGGTCTCGTCCACGCCTACGTACACCAGGGACGGATCGGCGTGCTGGTCGAACTGTCCTGCGAGACTGACTTCGTGGCCCGGAACGCCCAGTTCCGGGAGCTGGCGGAGGACGTGGCCATCCACATCGCGAGCGCCTATCCGGCGCCGGCCCGCTGGGTGCGGCGGGACGAGGTCCCCCAGGCCGTGATCGCCGACGAAAGCGCCCTCATCCGCGTGCAGTTGAGCAAGGATCCGAAGAATGCGCGCAAGCCGGCGGCGATACTGGACCGCATCGTGGCCGGCAAGCTGGACCGTTTTCTGAGGGAGCGGGTGCTCCTCGAGCAGCCCTACGCGCTGGACGACTCGAAGAAGATGACCGTTCAGGATCGCGTGCTGGACGCGGCTCAGGCGATCAAGGAAAACATCCAGGTCCGTCGCTTCGTCCGCCTGATGCGCGGGGAGGACGCCGATTAGCGGGCGGTGCAGGCGGGCCCTTGCCCCCTGCCCCCCCGGGAGGAACCCCGAGCCAGGCGCCCGCACGTGAGCCGTCCCTCCCGCCTTCTTCTCAAGCTGTCCGGGCAGACGCTCCGGGCGGACGAACCGGCCGGCATCGCGACCGAGGCCGTGGCCGGAATGGCCCAGGGCGTGGCGGCCATCCATCGGGAGGGCGTGGAGACCGCGTGCGTCATCGGCGGCGGCAACATCTTTCGCGGCGTCGCCGCCGCTGCCCGGGGGATGGATCGGGTCACCGCGGACTCGATCGGGATGCTGGCCACCCTGATCAACGCTCTCGCGCTCCAGGACGCACTCGAGCGGTCGGACTGTCCCACCCGGGTCATGTCAGCGATCACGGTGCGACAGATGGCCGAGCCGTTCATCCGCCGAAGAGCGCTCCGCCACCTGGAGAAGGGACGCATCGTCATCTTCGCGACGGGGACCGGGAATCCCTACTTCTCGACCGACACCGCGGCGGCGCTCCGGGCGGCGGAAATCCGCGCCGACGCGCTCATCAAGGCGACCCGGGTCTCCGGGGTCTACACCGGGGATCCCGAGAACGACCCCGACGCCCGTCCGATCCGGCGGCTCACCCACCTCGAAGCGATCCGGCAGGAACTGCGCTTCATGGAACCGACCGCGATCTCCCTCTGCATGGAGAACAACCTGCCGATCATCGTGTGCCACCAGCGGGACCTGGTGCGGGCGGCGACCGGAGAGGACGTGGGAACCCGGGTGGACGCAGCCCCCGCCCTGGAGTGACGCCTGCCCGCCGGGCGCCGGATTCGTAGAATTCGCGCCGGAGGAACACCATGCCGCACCCTGTCCTGGACGACGTGAAGGAACGGATGGACAAGACTGTCCGGATCTTCGAGAAGGAACTGGCCACGGTGCGGACCGGGCGCGCCTCGGTCACCCTGCTGGACTCGGTGCGGGTGGAGTGCTGGGGTCAGTTGATGCCGCTGAACCAGGTCGCCACGGTCAAGACGCCGGACGCGGCCACAATCATTGTTCAGCCGTGGGACCGCAGCCAGTTGAGCGCTGTGGACCGGGCGATCCGCGTCGCGAACCTGGACCTGAACCCGGCTTCCGACGGGGCGCTCCTCCGCATCCCGGTGCCGCCCCTCAGCCAGGAGCGCAGGCAGCAACTGGCGCGCGCGATCGGTCAGAGCGCGGAAAAGTACAGGAACGCGATCCGCCAGGTGCGGCGCGACGCCAACCAGCAGCTCAAGAAATTGATGAAGAACAAGGAGCTGTCCGAGGACCAGGAGCACGACCTCGAGGCGGAAGTCCAGCAGGCCACGAACGAACACATCCGGGGAATCGCCGACCTCGCGGCCCGGAAGGAGCGCTCCATCCTCTCCATCTGAGCCGGCGGAGCGGCGTCCGGCACTCAGCCCAGGCCGAGATGGCGCAGGATGCCGGGGTTGTCCCGCCACCCGGCCCGGACCTTGACCGTCAGGTCGAGAAACACCCGACGGCCCACCCGCTTCTCGATGGCGAGGCGGGACTCGGTTCCGATGCGGCGCAGCATGCGGCCGCCGCGACCGATCACGATGCCGCGCTGCGACGCCCGATCCACAAGCAGCGACGCGGTGATCCGGAGCAGCCCGGCGGCATCGTCGTACTCCTCGATGCGCACGGCGGCAGTGTGCGGGACCTCCTGCCGGAGGTGAACGAGCATCCGTTCCCGCACCAGCTCGGCGGCAAGGAACGCCTCGGACAGGTCCGTGATCTGGTCTTCGTCGTAGAGCGGAGGGCTGAACGGCAGGAGCCCGGTCAGCACGTCGAAGAGCGGTCCGGGGCCGCCTGCGGCGGTTTCCACATTCGCGCCGGTCCGAGCCGAAAAGGCGACCACGGCGGTCGCGCCACGGTCCTCGCAGCGGGCGCCCAGCTCGCGCACCATCCGGCGCGGCGCCCGGTCCGTCTTGTTGATGCCGGCCACCCATGGTCCGGTGAAGCGCTCCACCCGATGCAGGAGCCGCATTCCATCCAGGGAGAGACGGCGGCAGCCGTCGAGCACCAACAGGACGACGTCGCTGCCGCCGAGGCTCTCCCGGACGACTCGCATCATGGCGCGCCCGAGACCGGTCTTGGGCGTGTGCGCTCCCGGCGTATCCAGCAGGATGCACTCCACCCCGGGGCGTCGGGCGATCCCCAGGATGCGACGCCGCGTCGTCTGTGGCTTGGGAGAAACAATCGCCAGCGGCTGCCCCACGAGCCGGTTCAGGAGGGTCGACTTTCCCGCCGACGGTGGCCCGACAAGCGCCACAAAGCCGGCCCGGTGCGCGGCCTCCCGCTCTTCGAAGGCTGTTCGTCCCGAAACGCTCCCCTTGGGAGGGCTGTCCGCCAGTGACACGGAGGGCGCCCGCCTCTCGACGCCCGGTCAGGCCGCGGCGGCCGAGATGCGGACGCGGTGAATGCGGCGCTCGTCGGCTTCGACCACCTCGATGGCAAGCCCGTCGTGGCGCATGGAGTCTCCCGACTGCGGAATCCGCCGCCAGGTGGCCAGCACGAAGCCGGAGACGGTATGAAACGGCGCTCCGTTCCGTGCTTCGGGGAAGGCAATCCCGGTGCGGCGGGTGACCTCGTCGAGTTCGGCGTCGCCGGAAACGACGAACGAACCGTCGGGCTCGGCGGCGATGGCCGAGGCGGAACTCCCGTGCTCCCGGACCTCCCCCACGATCTCCTCGGAAATGTCCGTGAGGGTCACGACCCCGGACACGCTGCCGTGTTCATCCACCACGACCGCGAAGGTGTGCTTCGTCTGACGAAACTCGGCCAGCAGATCATCGAGCCGCTTTGTCTCGGGCACCACATGCGCGGGCCGAAGGTGCGCAGCGAGCCCGCCGGCCGCCGCTGAGGCGCCGACAAGATCCACGGCGTCCACGATGCCCACGATCCGGTCCCCGGCCCCGAAAATGGGAATGCGGCGGTGACGGCTCGTCGCAATGAGCCGCTCGACATCCTCGCGGGACGAGTCTTCCGCGCCCGCCACGACGTTCGGTCGGGGCGTCATGACTTCCCGGACCCGCTGCTCGTCAAGTTCGAGGACCCCCCGGACCATCGCCGCCTCGTCCTCCTCGAGGATCCCCTCCTCTTCCCCGGTCTCGAGAAACGCCTCGACCTCGTCGTCGGAGGCATCGTCATCCGGCTCGACCGGCAGGGGGAACGCGCGGCGAAGCCGTCGGAGCAGCGGGCCGGTCAGCACCAGGACCAGGCGGTCCCACCGCCGGAACCAGGGCAGCAGCCCCCGGAGCACCTCCTCGGGGTCGCGCAGGAGGACGGCGGCCGGGATGAGCTCCCGCAGCAGAAACCACGCGGGAGCGAACGCCGTGAACACCCAGAACAGCGGCGTCGAGGCAAGTCCGAGGCGGTCCAGCGCAAGGCCCCCGACGATCGCGGCGGCGACCATGCCGAGGCGGGTCGGAATGAGCACGGCGAGCGGATCGCCGAGCTGCTCCCGCAGGGTCCGGGCTTCCTCGGCGCCCTCGCGGAAGGCGCGCACCGCGATGGGGCTGGATGCGAAGAAGGCGATTTCGAACAGGGCGAAGAAGACCACCAGCCCGGCGGCCGCGGCGGCGGAAGCCCCCCAGAGGATGCTCATCGTGGAATCAGCCCGTGCCGCAGCCGCAGCAGCCGTTCGAGGCGGGCCATTTCTCCCCGATCCGCCTCGTGGTCATAACCGAAGAGGTGGAGAAGGCCGTGGAGCGCCAGGTGGCGCAGCTCGGCGTCGAGCGGGCGGCCTCGCTCGGCCGCCTGGCGGCTGGCGGTGTCCACGGAAACCACCAGGTCGCCGAGGTATCCCGGCTCTTCCCTCGGCCACGGGTCGACGAGAAGCTCCGGTGCCCGATGGTTCCCGCCATCGTGCCTCGTGTCGGCCGGCGGGCCGCTCACCGGAAAGGCGAGGACGTCGGTCGGTTGATCCTTCCCCCGGTAGGTGCGATTCAGCTCGCGCATCGCCGCATCGGAGACGACCCGCAGCGAAGCGCCGCGGGCATCGCCCGGCGAGATGTCTTCGGCAATGGCCTCGAGGAACCGTTCGAGCCCCGCGGTGTCGACCACGCGGCCGCCCGGAGAAGCCGCAACGTGGAACCGGGGTTCGTCGGGACCTTCGGGCTCCGCGCCCTGGTCGCGAAGCGGTTCAGGCACTCGCGGAGCGGCGGAAGTTGAAGCCGGGATAGGGAACCCGTTGGTGCTGGATCGCGGTCAGGGTCTCCAGAAAGCTGCTCCGGATCCGGTCCATGTCGGCCAGAGTCAGGTCACATTCCGCGAGTTGGCCATCGTCGGTGATGGCTTTCATGATCTTGTCGATCAGACCCTGCAATTCGGCGGGGGTCGCGTCCCTGAGCGTCCGGGCCGCGGCCTCGATGCTGTCGGCCATCATGATGATCGCCGCTTCCCGCGTCTGCGGGAGCGGTCCGGCGTAACGGAAGAGACGCTCGTCGACCGACTTTCCCGTCGCAGCGGCGCGGGTCCTGGCCTTCTCGTAGAACACCGTCATGATGCGCGTCCCGTGGTGCTGCGGGATCATGTCGAGGACGTCCCGGGGAAGGCCGAGCCGCTCCGCGGTCTCGATCCCGTCACTGACATGCCGCCGGATGATCGCGGCGCTTGTCTCGGGCGGCAGGCCGTCGTGAGGTGACCCCCTGCCGCGCATGTTCTCCACGAAGTAGCCGGATTGCTCCATCTTGCCGATGTCGTGGTAGAGGGCGCCGGTGACGCACAGAGTCGGATTCGCGCCGATCGCCTTGGCCGCGGATTCACCGAGGAGGCCGACGAGGACGCTGTGCTGGTAGGTGCCCGAGGCAGTGAGCGCAAGCCGCCGCAGGATCGGTGTGTCGCGGCGTGAGAGGTCGAGCAGCAGAAAGTGGCTGGACCGACCGAACACCGTCTCGAAGATCGGCAGCAGCAGAATGACCAGCGGGGCCGCGAGCAGGCCGCCGAGGAAGGCGTTCGTCCCCTCGAGCGCCAGCCTCGAGGCGCCTTCATACGTGCCGCGAATCAGGCCCATCGAGAGCACGATGCCCGCCGCGCCGAGCCCCACCATTGCACCGACCCGGACCAGCTCCCGGCGTCCGGAACGCTGGTAGAGGGCGATGGCGCCCAGTCCGGTGAGAAGCGCAAACAGGCCGAGGGTCACGTTGCCGGTCATGATCGCGAGCGCCGCCGAGAGGATGGCGTGCGTCACCACGGCGGAGGCCTGGTTCTCCAGGATCACCACCAGCAAGGGGGCTGCCGCGAACGGAACCACCCAGAGGTAGACCCCCGGATCGGAGAAGGGCTCGGTGGGGAGTTGAGCAGCCACCGCCCGGCCGAGGAATCCCAGAAGACGCGTCAGGGCGAGATGGAAACCGATGATCACGCCGCTCATCACAAACAGGTGAATCCGCCAGCGCCGTCCTTTCCGGGCCGGCTGCAGCAGGACCCCGAGCAGGCCCACCACGGCGAGGCCGAAGAGCATGGCGCCAAGCCCCGCCGTCCACGAGGCGCCGGGCGTGGGGGAGCGCATCATCTCCATCTGGCGGCGCGCCAGCTCGGTCACCTCGTCCCCGGCCCGCACGATCGTGCGTCCCCGCCGGACCTGGATGACGACCGGATCCACGGATTGCTCCGCCTCGGCCCGAAGCCGGGTTGTCTCGACTTCGTCGAGCGCGAGGGTCGGGTGAATCAGTGCGGCGCCAAGCTCAGCGAGAGTGCGCCGACGGGCGCCGTCGAGGTCGGAAAGGGCAAGGATCTGCAGCTCGACCGCGCTGGCCGCTTCCTCGGGGGAGAGGACGTTCGGGTACTCCACCTCTTCCGACGCGTCCATCGCCGGATCACGACGCTGGATGGGACGGCCCAGCGCCACCAGCGCCCCCTTTTCCGCAAGGATGTCGCGCGCCAGGACGCTGGCCACGGTGTCGGCCAGACTCTGCTCGATCTCTTCGCTGAACCCGACATCGACCAGCAGCTGGACCTGCCGCTCGCTGATCGCGATCCCCAGGTGGTCGCCCAGCGTCAGCGGAACATCCGGTTCGTCGATGATGTCGGCGGCGAGCGCCGCCCGGCCGAAGCGGAACGCCTGGGCGATGCGCTGGCGGACGGCTTCCCGGGCCTGGACGTCGAACTCGTAGACGTCCGGCACCAGCTCGACCGCCTGGCGCCGGCGCTCCTGGGTCGTGGCTTCGTCCTCATAGGTGAAGTCCACCGACGCCCGCACGGTTCGGGGAGCAATCTGCCCGACTTCGTAGAGCGGGGAACGGAGGCCGAAACCCGGCCAGACGAGGAGTCCCAGTCCCACCACCAGGCCGGAGTACACCAGCCAGGTCCGTTCAAACAGCCAGTCCCGAACACTCAGGAACAGGTCGCGGAGACGGCGCCGCAACCCCCGCCGTTTCCGGCGGGCCTTCCCCGTTCCCCGAGCCACGCGAAACCGCCCGGTCAGGCGTCCGCGCGGCGGCGCTTCTGCCGCCGCGCCCGCTCGCTCACGGCATACGCGCGCACGATGTCCTGCACCAGCCGGTGACGGACCACATCGCTGTCGTCGAGCCGAACCAGGCCGACGCCGCCGAGGTGCCCGATCACGTCGAGACATTCGACGAGCCCGCTCACCTGGCCGCGCGGGAGGTCGTTCTGGGTGATGTCGCCGGTGACCACCGCCCGGGTGCCGTTCCCCATCCGGGTGAGGAACATCTTCATCTGCTCCGAGGTCGTGTTCTGGGCCTCGTCCAGGATGATGAAGGCCCGGTTCAGGGTGCGCCCACGCATGAAGGCGATCGGGGCGATCTCGATGACGCCGCGTTCGCGGAGCCGCTGCGCCTTTTCCGCATCCATCATGTCGTGGAGAGCATCGTAGAGCGGACGCAGGTACGGGTCCACCTTGTCGATGAGGTCTCCCGGCAGGAACCCGAGCTTCTCACCGGCTTCGACGGCCGGCCGGGTCAGGACGATGCGGCGAACCTGGTGGTTGCGCAGCGCTTCCACCGCCATCGCCATGGCCAGCCAGGTCTTCCCCGTTCCCGCCGGCCCGATCGCCAGCACCAGGTCCTTGGCGCGCAGCTGACGGATGTACTCCAGCTGGCCGAAGCTGCGCGGACGAACGATCTTCCCCGGGCGGGGCGACAGGATCGCTTCGACGAAGTACTCGCGGAGCGAGGCCGAAGGATCCTGCTCGAGAATGCGGATGGCCGCATGGACATCCGCCATCCGGTAGCGGTTGCCGACCTCGTCGCGAAGGCCGGCCAATTGACCGAAGGCCCTGGCCAGGAGGTCCACCTTCGCGGCCGGGCCGGCGACGAGCAGCACATCGCCCCGACTGGCCAGGGTAAGGCCCAGGTTCGCCTCCAGCGCCCGCAGGTTCCGGTCGCGGATTCCGAAGAAGGAGAGCCCCCCAGGCCCGGGAATCTCGATTCGCCTCATGGCCGGACCGGCGCTCACACCGTTAGCAGCCTGGTTCGCCCTTGAGGAGCCCCGTACGGGATAACCGGGTCCTGGCGCCGCGCCGGAGACGGGGGCAGACGTACCCCGTTGGCCAACCGGGGAACGCCGGGCCGCAGCGCCACGCGCCGCCAGACGGGACGCGGAGGATGGGCCCCGGAAGCGGCTCAGCACGGAGGCGGTCGGAATCGCCGGCGAAGAGAGGCGTCCGCGCGGCGCTTCATGGAACGGAGTGACGCTAACACAGCCGGCCAGACCCCGGCAACACCGGCGGCGGGGCGCCCGCGGGGGCGCTCGGCCCCCTGCTTCCGCCCTTGGTCCTAGTACTCCGCCGCACAGCGGAGCGGCCAGTCTCCGGCCGGCATCACCACGTCCACCGGGGAAAACGCGACCGCCGGCTGCAGGAACCGGCTCCGGCTGCCGTCCACGCAATCCGGACGTCCGTGGCCGTAGTAGTCGTCACGGCCGGCATCGATGACGGTGTCCTCGTCACGGGCGCCACGTTCCACCCCCGAGTACATGAGGTCCCTCGGCTCGTCCCCGACATGGGCCCCCTCGATGTAATTGGGCGCACAGCTCGCCACCGCGCCGAACACGTGGAACAGCTCGTGGACCATCACCGCCTCGTAGGTGGAGACCGTGTGCTCGTCGATGCCCAGCTCCGCGTCGCTGCACCTCCCGACGTAGACGGCCCCGCCGGCGCCGAAGAGCGGAGCGCTCCCGCAGACTCCCGCGACCGACCCCTCGTAGTACACGCCGAGGATCTTGTCGCCGGTGACGTCCAGCCGGGACGACGCGGCGAGGATGTCGTGGACGGTGCCGCCGGCGGTGCCGTCACCCTCCTGGTGCGTGAACGGGAGGCGCAGGAAGGAGACATCCGGGCGGCCCTGGTAGGTGTCCACGCGGAGGGTCTGTCCGATCTCTTCCGCCAGCCAGTGCTGGATCGCCAGGACAGACCGCTCGACTTCCCCGAAGCGGTCGCGGTTCCGGTCCTCCCAGTCGCTCGGCACCGCATAAACGAAGTGCACCTGAGGCCCGCTGATGTCGTCGGGACGATCGCTGGTGCTGCGGGGATTGGGATCCTCCACGGAGAACTCGATCTCTGCCGAGAAACCCTCGAAGGTGGCGGTCAATGTCGCCGTCCCGGCCCCCACGCCCTCGACGAAACCCTCCGCATCGATGACCAGCACCTCGGGATCCGACGAAGTCCATTCGGCAGCAACGGTCCCCGAGGTGCCATCGTCGTAGCTTCCGTAGGCGACCATCGGCCCGACCTGCTGCCCCACGCGGATGTCGGTGCGCGGCGCGATGAGTTCGATGCCCTCGAGCTGACGGGGCGGCCGCGGCGCCGACGGCGGCGGAGTGCTCGGCGACACCCCCCCTCCGCAGGAAGCCAACACGCCGCAGAACGGCAGGCAGAGGAGCAGACGCTTCATGGCCGCGAGCGTACCGCGGGGCGCCGATCGTTCTCCGCTCAGCGGACAGCGGGTTCGAGCAGGCGGAGGGTCCCCCGGGCGGCGTCCAGCTCGGCCCGGCCGCCGATCGGCAGGGTGAACTGCTCGGGAATGTGTCCGATCATGCTCCCCCGGAAGGCCGGGATGCCGAGCGGTGCGATGTGGTCTTCGAGCACCTGTTCCAGGGTGAGTGAGCCGAACCCGGAGGAGGGATCGCAACCGGTGCACCGCCCGAAGACGAAACCCGCGATGCTGTCGAGGATTCCCGCGAGCTTCAGGGTGGTCATCATCCGGTCCACCCGATACACCGCCTCGTCCACGTCCTCGAGGAAGAGGATGGCGCCCCGGAAGTCCGGCAGGTAGTCGGAGCCGACAATCGCGCTCAGCACGGTCAGATTGCCGCCAAGCAGCGGTCCGGTCGCGCGCCCTTCGGTGATCGTCGAGAACCGGTGGTCGCGGGGCACGATGGAGTCGCCCGGATCGGCGTCCATGTTTTCCAGCAGACCAGCCTCGCCATCCATCAGCGCGCGCCGGAAGTGGTCGGTGGAAAACCGGTTCCCCGGTCCGGGGCCGTGCATCGTGACGAGGCCGGTCCGGGCATGGACGCCGAGGATCAGGGCGGTGGCGTCGCTGTAGCCGAGCAACACCTTCGGGTTGGCCTGGATCAGGTCGTAATCGAGGTGGGGCAGCACCCGCGCTGCTCCCCAGCCGCCTCGGGCGAAGATGCCCCTGACCTCCGGGTCGGCGAAGAAGCCCATGATGTCCGAGGCGCGCGCCGCGTCGTCCCCGGCGAAGTAGCCGCGCCGCAGATAGAAGTTCGGGCCGAGCCGGGGCACGAGCCCCACAGCCCGGAAGGCTTCCTCGAAGATCTCGATCGGGTCGGTCTCGAAGGCCGCCGTGGCCGGGCTCACGAGACCGAAGACATCGCCAGGCTCGATGCGGGGCGGCCGGATCAGGTCCTGTTGTTGGGGGATAGTTTCAGCCCCTGCGGCGATGGGAACGGCAGCAGCACCCCCGATGAGCGAGAGCGCGGCCCGCCGGGTGATTGGATGAGCAAGCCTGGTTTGTGTCGGGCCGCGCCGCCGCGAGCCGGCGGGCCGACCGTTCGACGCAATCTTCACGTCCTGCCCCTCAGCTGCCCACTCACCTCGTTTGGCGAAAGGCCGGCGACATGCCGAACCGTCTTGAGCTGTTCGTTCTTTACGTGTGTTGACGAATTCGTGCCGAGCCACCATCCACCCGGAAGCTTCGCCACCGAGCGCAAGACACCTTCGGAACTTCCCGCCGGATAGATCTCATTCCTGTCCTGCGACAGAAAACGGCGCGTACGGCCGGCCAGACGTGGAGCAAGGCGTTCGTAGAGTCCGGAATCGCGCTCGCCAAGAGCCCTTACGAGACCCACGAGGACTGCCGCATCATTGCGACAGGACACGCTCGATCCGAAGAGCGTGAAACCGGGCGCTGGCGTGGCCTGAGCCGGCCCCCTAGCCGCCCTGGAGGGCTGCGGTCCCTGGACACGGCGCGTACGTTTTGTCGCGACCGGCGAGGGTTCGGGTGCGCTGGTTGGGCGACCGGGCATTCCCTCGCTGACGACTGTCCTGTTGAACGATGTCCCCAGGTAGTTCCGGACATCCCCCTCATCAGGACGGATCCCGCAGCGCCTTTCGACCTCGTCGCAGAACACAGCCACGACGCGGGGATCGGCCTTCGCGATCACGGCCTCAACGGCGAGCGGAAACTGCTGCCTGGCGAGGATCTGGTTCTGGTTTGCTGTGTAATCGCTACGCGCGTTCTCTTCGAAATGACCCGACGCAACAACGTCAAAAGCAAGATAGCGGCGCAACCTGGACGCAGAGGCAGGCGGTTTCTGTTCAACAAGGTCCACGACGGCGAAGCGCCGCTGCTCGTAGCTCCCCCTGCCGGCGGGCCAGTAGAAGTTCCAGACTCGGCCATCGGCCAGCACTGCTAGCGGGACACCCTCCCGAAAGCAGTAGTCGAAGAGCTGATCTTCGCCCGCCGGGGTTGCCTTGCCCACGTTCTTGACCTCGATCAGAACGGCGGAGCCGAAAGGCCCGTGCCTCAGTGCGTAGTCCACCTTCCTGTTGCCAATCCGGAACTCGGAACTCACCTGAGTCGGGTCGTAGACATCCCAGCCGAGTTGCTGAAGAAGCCGCATGACGACTCCCTTGGAAACCTGATCTTCGTTGGAGAACACGCCCCGGCGGAGCTTGTCGCGGACATCCACGATGGCAGCGATCAAGTCGTCCATTCTCCAACTCCTCGGGTCATCGTGCTCCGTCTCCCCCGCCGCCCCCAAGGCGGGCGGGGCAGAGCGCCATCGCGCGCGCTTCGGCGCGATGGCGCTCTGAAGACGGGCGGCCCCCGGCCGCGCCCGCCGTTTGTCCCGAACGGCGCCGCGCCGTCAGTTCTCCTCGGTGGCGACCAGGACCGCCGGGACGCCCAGGCTCGCCACCCGCTCGTTGAAGGGAGTGAGGTGCTCGGTCATCGCGGCCTCGAGATCCGCGTGGATCGCGTCGAGTCCCGGCTTCAGGTCATCGAAACGCTCGTAGGCGCCCGCCGTCGGCTGGTAGTCCCCCTGCACGATGTAGCCGTAGAGCGTCACCAGCTGGTTGTCGATTTGCGGCGGGAAGTTGATCGGGTCCTGCGACGACCTGCTGTTCGTCTGGGTGATCGTCTCTTCGATCCCGGTCAGGCGATCGGTCAGCGTCTTGCCCAGGGTCGCGAGTTCCTCGTCGGCCCGGCCGGCCTTCGAGAGCCGCCCGACGATGTCTCCCGCCTGCGTCTTGACGTCACGCAGCCGGTTGAGCGCAGCGAAGAGCTTCCGGATCTCGCCCGCCACGGTGTCCCCGAGTTCGCGCTGTTCCGCGAGCTCATCGGCGGTGGAGGAGAGGTTCGGATGCAGCGCCACTTCGAGCGGCTGGGAGTGGACCTCTTCCCCGACCGTGAGCCGGATCTCGTAGGTTCCGGGAACGACCGACAGGCCGGGGGTCCCGCCCCAGTGCACCACGCCGGCCGGCCGCTGGATCGCTTCCTCGCGCAGGTTCCAGCGGAAGGAGTTGAGCCCCGCCGCGGCCGGCAGGCGGGCGCCCGGGCCGCCGCCGAAGAACGCCGCGAACGGCGATACGGGACCGGTTGGAGCCGCGGGCCCGGGCTGGCCGGTGACCTTCCGCAGCGAGTTCCCTTCGGAGTCGAGGATCTCCAGGGTGATCGCCGACTCCGGCTGCTCCCTGAGGTGGTAGTGGATATCGGCCCCGCCGACGAAGCCGCCCCGCCAGGCGGTCCGGGGGGCATAGAGCACGGAGTCCGCCGCCATCGTCTCATCGGTGATCTGGTGGAGCGGGCTCAGGTCGTCGAGCACCCAGAAAGACCGGCCCTGGGTCGAGATCACCAGGTCCTTCCGGTGGACCTGCATGTCGGTGATCGGGCTTACCGGGAGGTTGTTCTGGAAGCGCTGCCAGTGGGCGCCGTCGTCGAACGAGATGTAGAGCCCGAATTCGGTTCCCGCGTAGAGCAGTCCCTTGCGGTCGTGATCCTCGCGGATGGCGCGGGTGAAGTGCGTCGGCGGAATCCCGTTCGTTCCGTCGGTCAGCAGGTCCCAGCTCTCTCCGGCGTCGTTCGTCCGGAAGATGTACGGCCGGAAGTCGTTCTCCCGGTAGCGGTAGACCGCGAGGAACACCCGGGCGGGGTCGTGCGAGGACATCTCGATGACGTTGACCGTGCCCCCTGCCGGCATGGCTTCGGGGGTGATCTCGGTCCAGGTTTCGCCGCGGTCGCGGGAGATGTGGACGCGGCCGTCGTCGCTGCCGGCCCACAGTTCCGCGGGCGTGTGCGGTGACTCCTCGAACGAGAACAGCGTGTTGTAGACCTCGACCCCGGTGCTGTCGCGGGTGATCGGCCCCCCGGCGTAGTCCTGGTGCTCAGGGTTGTTGGTGGTCAGGTCGGGGCTGATCACCTGCCAGCTCTGGCCCTGGTCCCGGGACATGTGCACCACCTGCGACGCGTGGTAGAGGATGTCCGGGTCATGCGGCGACAGCCGGATCGGCGCGTTCCACTGGAAGCGGTAGTTGAGGTCCCGGGCCGCCTGGCCGAGCTGGAGCTGCGGGTAGTGGAGGATCTGCCGGAACTCACCGGTCTTCCGGTTGACGCGGGTGATGGCGCCGCCGTAGCAGCCCGCATAGATGATGTCCGGGTCGCGCGGGTCCACCGCGATGTGGCCGCTCTCGCAGCCGCCGACCTGGTACCAGTCGGGCACGACGCTGAATCCGCCGCGGGACGACACGGAGATCGTGCTGTTGTCCTGCTGCGAACCGTAGATCCGGTAGGGCCACTGGTCGTCCACGTACACCCGGTACATCTCGGATGTTTCCTGCCCCATCTGGTCGGTCCAGCTCTTCCCGCCGTCGAACGACACGTTGGCGCCGCCGTCGTTGGCGTTGATCATGTTCCGCGGGTTGTCCGGGTTGATCCAGAGGTCGTGGTTGTCGCCATGCGGAACCCGGATGCGCTCGGGGAACGTCCGCCCGCCGTCAATGGACTTGTGGAAGGCCACGTTCAGCACGTACACGGTGTTCTCGTCGTGGGTGTCGGCGTAAAGGTGGATGTAGTACCAGGGTCGCTGCCGGAGGGCGGCGTCGCCATTGATCCGGGTGAACGAGTCGCCGCCGTCATCCGAGCGGTACAGCCCGCCGCGCTCCCCTTCGGCTTCGAGGAGGACCCACACGCGATCCGGGTTCGCCGCCGAAATGGCGACCGCGGTCTTCCCGATCATGCCGGTGGGAAGCCCGTTCTCGACCCGTTCCCAAGTGTCCCCGCCGTCGCGGCTGCGGAAGATGCCGCCGTCCTCGCTGCCGGAGATCATGGTCCACGGCTTCCGTTCGGCGCGCCACGCTCCCGCGTAGAGGATGCGCGGGTTGCTGGGGTCCATCTGGATCTCCACGAAACCGGTACGGTCGGAGATGTGGAGCACCCGCTCCCAGGTCTGGCCGCCGTCCTTCGTACGGTAGATGCCGCGCTCGTCGTTGGGGCCGAAGATGTACCCGAGGGCCGCCGCGTACACGAGGTCGGAATCCTCCGGGTGGATCGCGAGGGCGCCGATCTGGCCGGCGTGCCGGAGCCCCACGTGCTCCCACGTCTTGCCCGCGTCGTCGGAGCGGTACATGCCGTCCCCGACCGAGATGTTTCCCCGGGTGGAGGCGGAGCCGGTGCCGACATAGATGACGTTGGTGTCCGAGGGCGCCACCCGGACGGAGCCCACCGAGCCCACGCCGAAGAAGCCGTCGCTGACGTTCGTCCAGCTGAGTCCGGCGTCGGTTGTCTTGAAGACGCCCCCTCCGGTGCCGCCGAAGTAGTAGGTCAGCGGATCGCCCGGAACTCCCGTGGCGGCGGTGGAGCGCCCCCCTCGCGTGAAACCGACCGAGCGGAACCGCATGTCCTCGTAGTAATCCGGCGGCACGGTGACGTTCGCTTCATCGAAGTGCTCGTCGTAGTCACGGTGGCTGCCCTGGGCCGCCACCACCGCCGGCACGAGGACCGCCGCGAGCGGGAGCAGAAGTCGGAAACGCAAAGTCATCGAAAGCCCTCCAGGGGGTCGTCCTGGCCGCCGCAACCACCCGAGGAACGAAGCGGCAGCAAGTTCGGGGAACCTGGAAGCGTACCCCGAGGACCGGGTGGGGCGCCCTGCCCCGAAGGGAGCGCACCAGCGCGACCGTGGGCCCCCGTCCCCGCTGGCGCGCACGGCGCCGCCGGCCCCTTCACGATCTCCTGAAGGCGGCGTCACCTGCCGCGGGAGGTGGCTGGAGCGTCTTCGCGGAAGGCGATGACTTCGTCGAGGTCCTCGGCGCCAACGGCGGCCATCACGAGGCGATCCACCCCCAGCGCCACTCCAGAGCACCGGGGCAGGCCGGGATCCTCGAGCGCGGCCAGGAACCGGGGATCCGGCGCAGCAGGCGGCAACCCGGCAGCGGCCCGGGCCCGGTTGTCCGCGGCAAAGCGGCGGCGATGTTCCTCGGGGTCCTGGAGTTCGTCGTAGCCGTTTGCCAGTTCGAGCCCCTGATAGAAGACCTCGAAGCGCTCCGAGGTGCGAGGGTCGTCCGGCGTCAGGCGCGCCAGAGCCGCCATGTCCGCCGGGTAGTGGGTGACGAACACCGGGCGCTCCGCGCCGAGACCGGGTTCGACCAGGCGCGAGAACAGGAATTCCAGAGCCGCCGTGCGGGTTTCGGGTTGTCCGGGGTGCCCATGCGCCTCGGCGAGTCTTTGCAGACTCTCATCGGAGACGGCGAACGGATCGACGCCAATCCCCCGCCGGAACAGCCCGGCCCAGGTCACCGCCTCGGCCGACGGGACGAGCAGCAGGTCCTGGAGCAGGAGGTCCATTTCACGGAGCAGCCCGGCGAGCGGACCGGGCCGATACCACTCGGCGATGGTGAACTCGACGGCGTGCCGACGGCCCTGTTCGCCGCCCCGAAACGCCTTGCCGATCTGGAAGATCGGCCCGCTGCCGGCCGCGAGCAGCCGCTTCATCGCAAACTCCGGCGAGGTCTGGAGAAAGCCGTCGCCGGCAGGGACCGAGACCAGGTGCCGGTCCGGAACGCGATACGGGCTGATCAACGGCGTCTCGACTTCGAGATAACCGCGCGCGGTCAGGAACGCGCGCAGCCGGCCGACGAGCCGGGCGCGCTTCCCGAGGTTTCGAAGCGTGGCCGCGCTAACCGCTCGCGAACCAGGTGACGCCGGATTCGAGCGGCGACGCATCGCGGCTGAACCACGCCCCAAAGCGGCCTTCCGCGTTGCGTTCCGCCCTGTCAGCCACGCCCGTCTCCGGGCACTCCCGGCGCGAGGTTCGCATCATCCACAGGCTGCTAACTCTTGACCCGGGCGACGTACTCGCCGCTCCTGGAATCGAGGCGCAGGGTCTCCCCCTCGTTCACGAACAGCGGGACGCGCACGACGGCGCCGGTCTCGAGCGTCGCGTTCTTGGAGCCGCCCGATGCCGTGTCTCCACGGATGCCCGGCTCGGTCTCGACCACCTTCAGTTCCACGAACTGCGGCGGATGGACGAGCAGGATGCCTTCGTTGTAGAGAGTGACGCCGCAGGTCATCCCCGGGAGGATCCACTTCCCGGCCCCGCCCAGGTTCTCCCGCGACGCGGCGAACTGCTCGTAGTTGTTCGGGTCCATGAAATGCCAATCGGTGCCGTCGGTATAGAGGAACTCCATCTCGGTGTCCACCACGTCGGCGGCCTCGACCTTGTCGCCCGAGCGGAGGGTCTTGTCGAGCACCCGGCCGGTGATCAGGTTGCGATAGCGGATCCGGGTGAACGCCTGCCCCTTCCCGGGCTTCACGAACTCGACATCGATGAGCACGCAGGGAGCGCCGTCAAACAGGACCTTGAGGCCGGAGCGAAACTCGTTGGTCGCGTAGGTGAGTGCCAAGGGAACGCTCCTTCAGGCAAGGGAGGGCCCCGGCCGAGCCGTCAGATCGTGCTCAGCAGGTGCCCCATCCGCTCCTTCTTGGTGCGGAGGTAGTTGCGGGAATACTCGTTCGCCGGGACCTCGATGGAGATCCGCTCGGTGATGGTCAGCCCATGGGCTTCGAGCGCCACGAACTTGCGCGGGTTGTTCGTCAGCAGCCGGATGCGCCCGACCCCGAGATCGCGCAGGATCTGGGCGCCCACGCCGTACTCCCGCTGATCGGCGCGAAACCCGAGGTGGGTGTTCGCGTCCACGGTGTCCAGACCGGTGTCCTGGGCCGCGTAGGCGCGCAGCTTGTTCACAAGGCCGATCCCGCGCCCCTCCTGATTCAGGTAGAGCAGCACTCCGTCTCCCTCCTCTCCGATCTGCCGCAGCGCGGCATCGAGCTGGGGACCGCAATCACAGCGGAGCGAGCCGAACACCTCTCCGGTCAGGCACTGGCTGTGGACCCGGACCAGGACCGGGCGTTCCGGGGACGCGTCGCCGAGCTGGAGGACGAGATGCTTCGTCCCGTCCAGGGTGTTCTCGTACGCCAGCGTCTTGAAGATGCCGAACTGCGTGGGAAGAACCGTGGCCGCCACCTGCTTGACGAGGGATTCGTGGCGGAGGCGGTGACGGATGAGTTCCGCCACGCTCACGATGCCCAGGCCGTGGCGATCGGCGAATACGCGCAGGTCGGGAAGGCGGGCCATCGTGCCGTCTTCCTTCATCACCTCGCAGATGACCGCCGCGGGATACATGCCGGCGATCCTGGCCAGATCCACCCCGGCTTCGGTCTGGCCGGCGCGCTGCAGCACGCCGCCGGGGCGGGCCCGGAGCGGGAAGACGTGCCCGGGCCGCGCGAGGTCGGAAGGGAGGGTTGCCGGGTGGATCGCCGTCCGCACCGTGTGCGCCCGGTCCGCGGCGGAGATCCCGGTCGTGACGCCCTCCCGCGCTTCGATCGAAACACAGAAGGCCGTGCGGTGCTTCGCGGTGTTGTCCCGCACCATGAGCGGGATCGCGAGTTCGTCGAGCCGCTCCCCGGTCATCGGCATGCAGATCAGGCCGCGCCCGTGCGTGGCCATGAAGTTGATGATGGCCGGCGTGACTTTCTCTGCGGCGCAGGTGAGGTCGCCCTCGTTCTCGCGGTCCTCGTCGTCCACGACGATGACCATCTCGCCCGCGGCGAACCGGCAAACCGCCTCTTCGACAGACAGGAATGGCGCCTGGGGGGCGTTCGCCCCGGACGAGGCGCCGGCTCCGAACTCCTGTTCCAACACTTCGTTCTGCCTTCCGGGAGACCCGCCCAACCGATCTTCCCCCACCAACCGGACCCGACGGGAGGCGGGAATTCTAGCCGGGCGCGTTCCGCATGAGGTTCTCCACGTATTTCGCCAGAATGTCGTATTCCACGTTGACCCGATCGCCCGCCTCCAGGGCGCCGAGCGTGGTCACGGCGCGGGTGTGCGGAATGAGCATCACCTCGAAGACGGACACTCTGGCCACGCGCGCCACGGTGAGGCTCACGCCGTCCACGGCGACGGACCCCTTCTCGACCACCCACCGGGGCTCGGGATGGCGGACCCGGACCCGGTAGTCGTCCTCGGTTCCCCCCGCCCGGATCACCGAGCCCACCGCGTCCACGTGCCCCTGGACAAAGTGACCGCCCAGGCGGTCCGAGGCGCGGAGCGGCAACTCCAGGTTCACCCGGTCCCCCGGAGTCAGGGCGCCGAGCGTGGTGCGGCTCAGGGTTTCCTTGCTGACCTCGAAGGCGGCCGCGCCCGGCCTCCGGTCCACCACCGTCAGGCAGACGCCGCTCAGGGCCACACTGTCTCCGATTTCCGCGCTGGCGAAGAAGTCGCTCCTCGCGCTCACGTGCAGGGTCTGTCCGGCGGGGCCCTGCCGCACGGCAGTGACGTCTCCGGCGCAGGCGACGAGTCCGGTGAACATGCCCGAGAGGATCGCCCAACCGGACGCCTCCGGGCAAGACCGGCCGAAGCCGGAGCCGGCCGCCAGCCCCTCTCTTTCCGTACGATCCACCCGTGAACCTCGACCGCACCTTCATGCGCCGGGCCCTCGCGCTCGCCGCACTGGGCAAATTCACCGCTCCCCCGAATCCGGCGGTGGGCGCGGTGCTTGTGCGCGAGGACAGGGTGATCGGCGAGGGGTTTCATGCGCGGGCCGGGCAGCCGCACGCCGAGGCGCAGGCGCTGGCCCGGGGGGGCGACGCGCGCGGAGCCACGCTGTACGTGAATCTGGAGCCGTGCTGCCACGTCGGGCGGACCCCTCCCTGCGTCACCCGGATCCTGGCGTCCGGGGTGCGGAGGGTCGTCGCGGCGCATGCCGATCCCGACCCCCGGGTCCGGGGGGGCGGATTCCGCCACCTGGCGGCGGGCGGCGTGGAGAACCGGGTCGGCGTGCTCGAGGCCGAAGCCCTCGCTCTGAACGCCGGCTACTTCCACGTTCTGCGTTCCGGCCGGCCGTGGGTCACGGTGAAGGCAGCGACTTCGGCGGACGGCGTCATGGCGCCACCGGGCATTCAGTGGATCACGCGGCGCCGCAGCCGCCGTCACGGCCGGGTGTTGCGGCGGGAGCACGACGCCATCCTCACCGGCATCGCGACGGTCGTGGCTGACGATCCCCGCATGGATCCCCGTCCCCGACTTGGCGCCCGGCCCCTGCTGCGGATCATCCTCGATCCCAAGCTGCGGATCGCTTCCTCGGCCAGGATCCTGAAACGGCCGGACCGGGACCCGGTGCTCATCGTTTCCGGCCCGGGTGTCGATTCGGCTGCGCGCCGGCACATCGAGAGACGCGGCGTCGAGGTCGTCGAGGCTCCGATGGCGGATGCCTCTCCATCCGTGGCGCCCCCGTCCGGCCGGGGGTCCCAGCTCGATCTGGAGGCCGTCCTGCAACGGATCGGAGATCGGGGAGTCCGCAGCCTGCTCGTGGAGGCCGGGCCGCGGCTGACGTCCTCGTTTCTCCAGGAGGGCCTGGCCAACCGCCTGGTGCTCTACATGGCCCCCCGGTTCCTCGGGCGCGGGGAGGGAACCGGGCTGTTCGACTCCACCCGGGCGCCGGCCGCCGCCGACCGGCAGCTGCCTCGCGCGCAGCCGTTCCAGGAGAGTGCCCGCTACGCCTGCCTGGGTCCGGATCTGTTCGCCGATTTCCTCCTTGAACGCCGCCCGGCGCCGGCGTCATCCCGCCGCGTCAGGGGGTAGCGGGGAGGCGCCGAAGGGAATCGAGGCGAGGAGTTCGTGCTCCGCCCCGGCGGAGGTCAGGATACTGCCGAACAGGTGGATCCGCCGCGCCGCGAAGACTGGTGGCGGATCACCGCAAACAAGCGCATCCATCGCCTGAAGGATCTCCCCGGGAATCCGGGCGGGAGTCCGCAGCCGGGCCAGCGTCACGTGAGGGACGAAGCGGCGCCCCTCGGTATGGAGCCCCAGCTCCCGGGCCGCTCCCTCGGTGATCCGCTGGATGCGGGAGAGCCGACCGGATCCGCCCGTCTCGACCAGGCCCGACCACACAACCCGCCCCCGGCGGACAGACGGGAAGGCCCCGATTCCGGAGGCCCGCAGGTGCACCGGTTCCGGCGGGAGCCGACGCAGCCGGCGGCCGAGGCTCAACGCCAGCCGCTGCCGGGTCAGCCCACCCCGTTCGACCCCATAGAAGCGGAGAGTCAGATGCAGCTGCGCGCGAGGAACCACGCGCGGCCGGCCCCCGGGACATCCGGCCAGGAGAAGTCCGGCGGCCTGGTGGAGGATTCGGCGAACGTCGTCCGGGATCGCGATCGCAACGAACAGCCTCGGTCCGCTCATCCCGGGGCATTCGCCTCGAGAAGAGCCCGGCGAAGCAGATCCAACGCCCAGGTAGCGCTCAGCCGCCGCACCAGGCGCCGGTCGCCAGGGAACTCGTAGCACGCGGCCCGGGACCTGGGACCCACCACGGCGATCCAGACCAGACCAACCCGCTTGGTCGGCGTGCCGCCGCCGGGGCCGGCGATCCCGGTGACGGCCACCGACCAGGCATTGCCGGAGCGACGGCGTGCGCCGCGCGCCATCGCCTCCGCGGTCTCCCGACTGACCGCCCCGTGGGCACGCAGCACGGCGGGCGGGACGTCGAGGAGGTCCTCCTTGGCCGAGTTCGCGTAGGTGACGAAGCCCACGTCGAACCAGCGGGAGGAACCGGGCACGCGGGTGATCCGCGCACCGATCATTCCTCCGGTAAGCGACTCCGCGAGCGCAACCCGCTCGCCCCGGGCGGCAAGCAGGCGACCCACGGCGTGCTCGATACCTTCGCGGGCCGTCCTGGTGAACACCGCGTCGCCCAGGCGGGCCGCCAACCGGTCGGCCGTTCGCTGCGGCTCCGTCGGATGCGCTCCGGGCGCCGCAACGCGCAGCTCGACCTCCCCCGCCGAAGGCAGTATGGAAAGCGAGGCGGCCGCGCCGGGAGCGGGCACCAGATCGCTGATGCGCTCCTGAATGACCGATTCGGGCAGCCCGCCGATCCTGAGGACGGCCGTCCGAACTCCGTCGCCGACCCCGGAAGCCCCCTCGAGGCGCGGGGCAACCTCGGCCTGAAACATCGCCTGCATTTCCGCCGGGGGCCCGGGGAGCAGGACCAGCCGGTGACCGGTCTTCGAGGTCCCAAGGATCCCCGGCGCCGTTCCCGCCCGGTTCGGCAGGGCCTCGGCGCCTTCAGGTATGAGCGCCTGCACCCGGTTCAGCTTCGGCATCCGGAAACCGCGGCGGCGGAAGCGGGCGGTGATGACGGCCCAGGCGGCGGCGTCCTCCTCGAGCGGCCTCCGGAGCACCCGGGCGGCGGCGAAGCGGGTCCGGTCATCGCTCGTCGGGCCGAGCCCTCCGGTGACGAAGACGAACCGGCACCGCCGGAGCGCCGCGGCCATGGCTTCCTCCATGACATCGTCGTCGTCCGGGACAACTACCTGCAGGACGACGGGGATCCCGAGCTCCAAGAGCCGTTCCTTCAGCCAGGGAGTGTTCCGATCGACCCGATCCGGACGCAGGAGTTCGCTTCCGACGGCGATCACCGCAGCAGCGGCCGGCTCGGGGGAAGGAATCTCCGCCTCCCTTCGAGGCCCGGTGAGAGCGTCCCTCAGAAGGGGCCGAACACCCAGGCCGCCAGCGCGATCGCGCCGCCGGCGATCGCCCCGGCGAGCAGGTCGTCGAGCATGATGCCGAAGCCTCCCGGGACCCGCTCCAGTTGTCGGAGCGGCGGCGGCTTCGCGATGTCCAGGAGGCGGAAGAGAACGAAGAGCGCGCCGGCCGACAGCAGCGAATGCGCCGCCAGGACCAAAGCGAGCCACATCCCGCAGAACTCGTCCACGACCACTTCCTGCGGATCCTTGGCGCCGCGGTCTCCGGCGTAGCGGCCGGACGCCCAGATCCCGAGAAGCGACGCCGCGCCGACGAGCCCCCACTGGCTCGCGACCGGGAGACCGGAGGAGAGAAACCAGGCGCCGAAGCCCGCCGCAGCTCCCCAGGTGCCGGGGGCGAGAGGCAGCTTCCCGATGTAGAGGCAGGTGGCGGCCAGCGCCGCGACCCGGGACGGCGGCTCGGCCGGGAGATCGAGGCTGCGCCGGGAGGAGGCGCCGGACTTCCTCCCGTCGCCGGGTCCTGGCGCTTCCTCCATGGGTTCGGGCTCTGGCGGGACGGCTCCCTCCGTCCCGGCCGGCTCGACGGGCGCCGCGAGCGATTCCTCCGCGGCGGCCGGGGGCGGCCACGGAGGTGGGGGTCTCCTGGTTGGGGTCCGGAGACGCTCCTCGACGCGGGCGCGCACGGCGTCGCGGTCGATCGGAGCCCCCTGCTGGGCGACGAACGTCTCGAAATCGCTTCCCCGGGCCGCCCTGGCGGCTTCCCTGCCCCTCGGACGGTGGACGCTCCGCGCCAGGGCGCGCTCCACCCGCTGGCGGGTCGTGTCAGCTGGCGTTGTGGAAGCGGGCCCGGCGTCGGGCGACGAAGGGGAAACCGGCTCCGAGCCGCTGCTGCTGTCAGGGTCCTCGGGGAAGCCCTCCGGAGACTTGGTCCCAGCGTCGTCGGAACTCACGAAACGCCCGATCATAGCCGGCCAACAAGCGCCGGGAGCGCCGGCGTCCTCACCGGCCGCCGCACCGGGAGCGCCGGTGTCCTCGCCGGCCAACACACCG
>JAAXGQ010000249.1 GCA_012271265.1 Vicinamibacteraceae bacterium | reverse complement strand
GTCCGGGTACCACGTCGGATCCTCCGAGGGCTCCTGGGTGTATTCGAGGATGGGGAAGAAGTAGTCGAAGTAGTTGTCACCGGCGGCGAAGCCGAACGCCATCTGGTCGCGGAAGGAATGGCACTGGGCGCAGACCATCGAATTCCGCTCCGGATCCAGCCGGGTCTGCTGGACGATGTAGAGATCCGGATCATCCCCATGGAGTTCCAGATTCCGGTACTTGTCGACGTGCCGACTCCCGGGGCCGTGACAACGCTCGCAGGTGGTCCCGAAGTCCAGCCAGGTGGTGTCGTAGCGGCCCTCCGCCGGCCGGAATCCCTTCACCTGGTCACTGACGTGGCACCCGAAACAGTTCTTGTTCCAGAGCTGGACCGGAACCACTCCCTCAGCCTGATCCGGCGCCGCGATCTCGAGGTTGTGGAACCACTCCCGGCGCAGTACGTCCCAGGTGGGAGGCAGCACGATCACCCGTCCGTCTTCCAGGGTGGTGAGGTAGTGCTGGATGCGCCGGTTGCCGAGCGTGTAGTCCACCCGGTGCTCTTCGGGCTCCCCGGTGAAGAACGGCTCGGTGATGAAGTAACTCGAGCCGGAACTCCGGATCTCGTACTCCTCGCCCCGGAGGGTGATCCGACCCACCGAAAAATCGCCCTTCACCTGTCCCGGCATCGCCGGCTGGACCATCTTCGAGTGCCGGGATGACGTCCACGCCACGTGCGCCGCCTCGTGACAGACGAGGCACTCGGCGGACCCCACCATGACGCCCGGCTGCTCCGACAGAGGTCGGGGCGGCTGGGCTCCCAACCCCGTCACGGCGGTCTGTCGCGCCCCGCCAACCGGAGGCGACCCGTCCCAGCCGGCGAGGAAACCGGCCACCGCCAGGACTCCGGCGCCAGCCGAGGCGAGCGTGAGCTTCATCGCCCAGGCTCCTCCACCCGGAGAATCCGGCCGGTCTCCAGGCCATCGAGGCGCGTGGATGCTCCTGACGGCCAGGTGACCACGGCAGACACGGCCCGGCCGCCGGCGCCGAGCCCCACGATCACGTCCCGCTGGTTCTGCGAGGCGTATCCGGTGGCGCTCTTCACGAAACGGGTCTCGGTTCGGGACGCGCCGTCCTGTTGCGCGACCACTTCTATCTTCGCACCGATGCCGTCGCGATTCGAGCGGGAACCGAGCAGGCGGAACCCTACCCACGCGTTTTCCCCGCCGGCCTCGTTCCGGAACAGGCGGGCCGGCCCGCCGTTCTGGCTCACCACGAGATCGGGATCGCCGTCGCCGTCGATGTCGGCAAAGGCGGCTCCCCGGCCCACCAGGGGGTGGGCGAGATCCGGCGAGCGGGCGGTGACCTCGTCGAACCCGCCGTCCCCGACGTTTCTGAACAGGTGCGGCGGCTGCCGGTAGGTCACCCGCTGCTGCACCCGGGCGATGTCGTTTTCGACGTGGCCGTTCGCGAGAAAGATGTCCAGCCGCCCGTCGAGATCGAAATCGAAGAAGAACGCGCCGAAGGCCAGGGTGAGGAGGCTCTCCCGGCCGACCCGCGAGACCGGCGCCTGGTCGATGAAGAAGCCGACTCCCTCGTTCCGGTAGAGCGAGACCATCTCGTTCGAGAAGTTGCCGATGACCAGGTCGGGCAGGCCGTCGCCGTCGTAGTCCGAGGCGTCGATGCCCATCGCGCCTCGGGCGGCGCCGTTCTCGGCAAACGCGATCCCGGCGAGGACGCCCACGTTCTCGAAGCGTCCGCCGCCGAGATTGCGGTAGAGGTCGTTCGGCTGGGTGTCGTTCGCCACCGCGAGGTCGGGCAGGCCGTCCGCGTCGTGGTCGAGTACGGCCACGCCCAGACCCTTCGCGCTGGGATTCCACAGTCCGGCCGCCTCGGTGACGTCGGTGAACCCGCCTTCGCCGTCGTTTCGGTAGAGCACCGGGCTCGCCCCGTGGTACGACTCCGGAGTGCAGTAGCTCTTCGTGACCCCGTC
Source organism: Vicinamibacteraceae bacterium (assembly GCA_012271265.1). GTDB lineage: Bacteria > Acidobacteriota > Vicinamibacteria > Marinacidobacterales > Marinacidobacteraceae > JAAXGQ01. Next base: position 627 of record JAAXGQ010000249.1, on the reverse strand, counting down.
GAGGGCGCAGAAGATGTCCGTCTCGATCGACCATTCGACGTAGTTCAGGACAAGGAGGTCGAGATCGTGGTCGGAGTCGGCATCGAACCAGGTGGCCACGCTGGAAAAGCCGGGATGGGCCACCGCGTCCGCGCCGGGGGCGCGCCGAAAAACCCCGCCGCCGGTGTTCTCGAGGAGCAGGTTGGGCCCCAGAGCGGTCAGATAGACGTCCTGGTCACCGTCCGCGTCGTAGTCGGCGATGGCTACTCCGATCCCGTAGAGCGGCGTATCGAAGCCGGAACCGGCCGTGGCGTCCTCGAACGTGCCGTCCCCGCGGTTTCGGTAGTAGGCGGCGGTCGGCTCCCGGCCCGCCTCCCGGCGGCCGGACCACTTCCGGCCGTTCACGAACAGCAGGTCCTGGTCGGCGTCCCCATCGGCGTCAAAAAAAGCGACGCCGCTGCCCATGGTCTCGGGGAGGAACTTCTCGCCGAAGGCCCCGTTCTCGTGCACGAAACGGATGCCGGCGGCGTCGGTCACATCCACGAAATCCGCCGGCTGCGCTTCCACGGCCGGCGCGGCCGCGGCGGTGAGCCCGGCCACGACGAGCCTGGCTGGGACGAGCCCGGTCGGGGCGCGCTTCCCGGCGGG
>JAAXGQ010000025.1 GCA_012271265.1 Vicinamibacteraceae bacterium | reverse complement strand
CCCGGTTCCGCACGCTCTTGCCGTCCTCCACCGGCGGCGGATCCTCCCCCTCGGCGAGCAGCCGGACCGGGAGCTCCCGCCCGTCGCGCAGCACCGTCACCGAGCCGTCGAAGCCCTTGCACACCGTCACCGCCGCGCCGCGCAGCCGGTAGCCCTTGCCGTGGCCGGTCACCTGCCAGGTGTCCCCCCCGAAGCCGATCGACAGGTTCCGCGTGATCTTGCGGGCGTGCTGCTCGCACAGGATCAGGTCCAGCTCCCGCTCGTCGTGCAGCACCGCCCGGTGCGCGTCGGCGGGGTTGCGCGGCGCCACGGCGAAGCGCCGGTTGTAGTCCGCCATGAACGCCGGCAGGTAGGCGTTGCCCGCCTCGGGCCCGTCGATGCCGCGCAGCCGCATCTCCTTCACCAGGCGGTCCTGCAGCGTCCGGCTGGCCCGCTCCACGCGGCCCTTGGCCTGCGGGCTGCCGGCGTGGATCGACTCGACGTCAAGCGTCCGCAGCGCCCGCGCGAACTGCGTCGGCCCGCCCTCGCGGTCCCGCCGGTTCACCCGGAACACGCTGTAGCGGTCCGAGTAGTACGCCACCGGCCGCCCGTGCGCCGCCAGGTGCGCCCGCGTGGTGCGCATGTACGCCTCGGTCGTCTCCCCGGCGAAGAAACCCGCCGCCAGCAGCCGCGACGTCGCGTCGTCCACGTAGACGATCAGCGTGCACGAGGGCGCCCGGCCCTCGAACCAGTCGTGCGGCGAACCGTCGATCTGCACCAGGTCGCCCGGACACTCCCGCCGCGGCCGGCTCGGATGTTCGCGGATCGCGCGCCGGGGCCTCGGCTCCCACAGCCCGTCCTCGATCATCCAGCCGCGCAGCGTCTCCGCCGACAGCCGGTGGCCGTGCTCCTCCACCAGCTTCTCGCACGCGAACGTCGGACCGAAGTCCGGATACCGGTCGCGCACCAGCCCGATCACCTCCCGGCGAACCGCCGCGCCGATCGCGTTGTTCGACGGCCGGCCGCGCCGCGCCGACGCCAGACCCGCCGCGCCGCGCTCGCGGTAGCGGCGCGCCAGCCGCTTCACCTGCCGGACGCCCAGTCCCAGACGCCGCGCCGCCTCCGACTGCCGCAGACGCCCCTCGACCACTTCCCGGACCACCGCCAAACGATCCGCCTCCCCAGCACTCAGGAGCACCTCCCCGTCGCCCATCTCC
>JAAXGQ010000024.1 GCA_012271265.1 Vicinamibacteraceae bacterium | reverse complement strand
TGTTAGGCCAAAGCACTAATGTCCCCTTTGTGCAATTCTAAGATGTCCCCTTTTCGGCGGCATGGAGGCTGCGGAGATGGGCGACGGGGAGGTGCTTCTGAGCGCTCGGGAGGCGGATCGCGTGGCGGTGGTCCGGGAGGTGGTCGAGAGGCGGCTGCGGCAGTCGGAGGCGGCGCGGCGTCTGGGTCTGAGCGTGCGCCAGGTGAAGCGTCTGGCGCGCCGCTACCGGGAGCGCGGCGCGGCGGGCCTGGCGTCGTCGCGGCGCGGCAGGCGGCCGAACAACGCGATCGATCCGGCGGTTCGCCGGGAGGTGCTGGATCTCGTGCGCGAGCGGTACCCGGACTTCGGTCCGACGTTCGCATGCGAGAAGCTGGTGGAGGTGCACGGCCACCGGCTGTCGGCGGAGACGCTGCGCGGCTGGATGATCGCCGACGGTCTGTGGCGGGCGAAGGCGCGTCGGGAGGTGCGCGAGCATCCGAGCCGGCCGCGGCGCGAGTGCCTGGGCGACCTGGTGCAGATCGACGGCTCGCCGCACGACTGGTTCGAGGGCCGCGGGCCGCGGTGCACGCTGATCGTGTACGTGGACGACGCGACCTCGCGGCTGCTGGCCACCGGCTTCCATCCGGCAGAGACGACCGAGGCGTACATGACCACGACGCGGGCCCACTTCGCGGCGCACGGACGGCCGGTTGCGTACTACTCTGACCGCTACGGGGTGTTCCGGATCAACCGCCGGGACCGGGAGGGCGAGCCGACGCAGTTCGTGCGCGCGCTGAGGACCCTGGACGTCGAGTCGATCCACGCCGGCAGTCCGCAGGCCAAGGGCCGCGTGGAACGGGCGAACCTCACGCTGCAGGACCGTCTGGTCAAGGAGATGCGGCTGCGCGGGATCTGCGGCATCGAGGCGGGCAACGCCTACCTGCCGGCTTTCATGGCGGACTACAACCGGCGCTTCGGCGTGGCGCCGCGGAACCCGGCGGACGCGCACCGGCCGGTGCTGCACGACGAGCGGGAGCTGGACCTGATCCTGTGCGAGCAGCACGCCCGCACGGTGACCCGGAACCTGTCGATCAGCTTCGAGGGGGACACCTACCAGGTGACGGGGCACGGCCGCGGCTACCGGCTGCGCGGGGCTTCGGTGACGGTGTGCAAGGGCTTCGACGGCGCGGTCGCCGTGCTGCGCGACGGACGCGAACTCGCGGTCAGACGGCTCGCCGAGGGCGAGGATCCGCTGCCGGTCGAGGACGGGAAGAGCGTGCGGGTGCGCGTGGACCGGGCGAAGGCGGAGCAGCAGTCGCGGCCGGGCTGGAAGCCGGCACCCGACCATCCCTGGCGCCGCGGCTACAAGCCGGACACGGCCGGGGTGGCCGCCGGCTGACGCGCGCCGTTCCGGCGCTCGGCCTCCGGTCGCTTCGCTCCCTACGCCCGAGCGCCGGAACGGCGGAGGTCCTTCACGGACACGTCCCAACACCCGCGCATGCGGCCAGCTCATCGCAGGCGCCGCCTCGCTGGTCCGAATCCGGGCCTCTGTGGTGCCCTCGTTTCGGGTTCCGCGGGCCAAGTGCCGCGCAAGGCCACCGTGGCGAGCGTGGCGGAGCCCAACAGACCCCTCGCTGGAGGGGACATCTCTGAATTGGAGAGAAGGGGACATCTCTGAATTGCTTTGACAGGCGC
>JAAXGQ010000248.1 GCA_012271265.1 Vicinamibacteraceae bacterium | reverse complement strand
GCGGCCGCCGCGAGCCGGCAGCAGGCACGCCGGGCGGCGGTGCGCGGCCTGGAAGTCCTCTTCAGCGACTATCCCGACGGGGAGCCCGGGCCGGACTGGGACCTCGGCGGCGGCCTTCCCGGGGTCGCGGGCCCCGTTCCGGCCGGCGCCCCGGCGGACCTCATCTCCCGGCGCCCCGACGTGGCGAGCGCCGAGCGCCGCCTCGTCATGTCGCGCGAGTACACCGAGATCGCGCGGCGGGCGCGCTACCCCGGGTTCCCGCTGACGAGCTCGGTCGGCACGGCGTCCACGGGACTGAGGGACCTGGTGAACGGAGACTTCTCCGTATGGAGCCTGATCGCCCGCATCGCCGCGCCGGTGTTTCAGGGAGGCCGGATCCGGGCGCAGATCCGCGAGGAGGAAGCCCGCGACCGGGAGGCGCTGGCCACCTACGCGCGGACCGTGCTGACGGCCTACCAGGAAGTGGAAGCGGCACTCGCGGCGGAGGACGCGCTCGCCGACGTGGAGTCGCGCTCCGGGGAGGCGCTCGACGCGAGCCGTCGCGCGCTTTCCCGAACGACCGGGCAGCGCCGCGCCGGATTCGTGACGCGGCTCGCGGAGCTGGAAGCGGAGCGGGCCGTGCTGATGAGCGAGTCGGCCCATCTCTCGCGGGTGCGGGCGCGCCTCGACAACCGGGTGAACCTGTCCCTGGCGCTCGGGGGCGGCTTCAAACGCCGAAGCGCCCTGAAAGGAGGACCCGAGTGACGCTCCGGAGATTCCTCTTCATCCCGATCCTGCTCGCGGCCGGCGCGCTCGCCGGCCTGCTCACCGCGCTCGGGCCCCGGCCGGAGGCGCAGGAAATCGCGACCCCGCTCCCGGAGGTCCACGTCGTTCCGGTGCGGGTCGGCCCCCACCGGGTCACGGTGAGCGCGGACGGAGCCGTGCGGCCGGCGCGGCGGACCACCGTCGCCGCCGAAGTCGCCGGCCTCGTCGTCTGGGCCGCTTCCGGCCTCAGGGAAGGGGAGCGCGTCGAGGCGGGCGCACCGCTCTTCCGCTTCGAGCCGCTCTCCCATGAGCACGCGCTGACCCTGGCGCGCAGCCAGCGGGAGGAGGCCCGGGTGCGGCTCGCGACCGAAGAGGGGCTCGCGCAGCTCGCCGCAGCAGAGTGGTCGGAAGAAGGCATCGACCCGGATCCCCTGGCTCTCCGGGTTCCCCAACTGGCGGCCGCCCGGGCGGCGGTCGAAGCCGCGGACGCGGCGGTCCGACGGGCCGAGCGCGACCTGGAGCGGACGGAGGTCCGGGCGCCGCACGCGGGCATCGTGGGAGCGCGGCACGCCGAGGTCGGCGAGTGGGCGGCCCCCGGGTCGCCGCTCGTCGAACTCCTCGCGGTGGACGTGGTGGAAACCCGGGTGTCCCTTCCCGACGCGGCGCTGGAACTGGTGGACCTGCCGTTCGGGGGCGTCTCCTCCGGAGCGGGACCCGAGGCCCGCCTGACGGCGGTGCTCGGACCCTCGCTGGCCCCGGCGGCGTGGACCTGGGAAGGCCGGCTGGTGCGGATGGAGGGGGAAGTGGACCCGGCCACCCGGTTCTTTCCGGCGGTGATCGAGGTGCGGAACCCCTACGCGCCGGGCCCGGAGGGACGTCCGCCGCTGGTCGCCGGAATGTT
>JAAXGQ010000247.1 GCA_012271265.1 Vicinamibacteraceae bacterium | reverse complement strand
CGGGGAGATCCCTCATGAACACCACCGACGGACGGATCCGCCTTCTCGTCCTGTTCACCGCCGTCACCCTGGCGCTGGCCTCCTGCGCCCCGGCGCCGCCCGTGGAAGAGGCCGACGGGAGAACCCCCATCACCGGCGTCTGGGCCTTCGTTTCGGAGACGAACACCGAGACCGGCGAGCTGATCCGGGACGACGCCACCTGGAGCGGGATCTGGGTCTTCACGAACGGCTACCACTGCCTCGCCCGGATGGACAACAATCGCACCGCGCGCTCGGCGGCGGAGCTCGCCGAGCTCCCGCTGGAGGAGCAGGTCGCCCACTACGAGCAGCTCCTCAACTACTCCGGCACGGCCGGGACCTACCAGATCGAGGGAGACACCCTGCGCCGCCAGTGGGACGTGAGCCTGGGGCCGGACATCATCGGCCTCGAGTCCGTCGCCACCTTCCGGGTGGAGGGCGACCGGATGTTCGTGGACCTCCCGCGCCGCAGCGAGGAGTCCGGGCCCGCGGTGCAGGTGATCTACCGCCGGCTGGAGTAGCTGGCGCCGTCCGCCATTCGATGCCCTGATAGAAGGAGTCACGATGACACTCACGGCCCGGCTGCCTGGCCTCGCGCTCCTGATCCTCCTTGCCGCTCCGGTCGCCTCCGTCGCGCAGAACGAGGTCTACGATCCTGCCACCTACCAGGCCCTCAAGTACCGGATGATCGGGCCTCACAAGGGCTCCCGGGTCACCGCCGTCGCCGGGATCGCGGACCAGCTCTGGACCTACTTCATGGGGACGAACGGCGGCGGTCTCTGGAAGACCACCGACGCCGGCGAGAGCTGGGTGAATGTCTCGGACGGCTTCTACACCTCGAGTTCCATCGGCGCCATTGACGTGGCGGACTCCGACCCGAGCATCGTCTACGTGGGAAGCGGCTCGACCGCCATCCGGGGCAACGTCTCCCCGGGCGACGGGATGTACAAGTCCACCGACGGGGGGGAGAGCTGGACCCACGTCGGACTTCGTGACGCCGGGCAGATCGGCCGGGTGATCATCCATCCGCAGAACCCGGACGTCGCCCACGCGGCGGTGCTCGGCCACGCCTTCGGGCCCAACGAGATGCGCGGCGTCTTCCGGACCACCGACGGCGGCGCGAACTGGGAGAAGGTGCTCTACGTCAGTGAGCGGACCGGCGCGAACGAAATCGCCATGGATCCCTCGAATCCCGATGTGCTCTACGCCACCATGTGGACCGCGGAGCGAAAGCCCTGGACCATCATCTCGGGCAGCGAGGAAGGCGGCATCTACAAGACCGCGGACGGCGGCGACACCTGGACGGAACTCACGAACGGCCTGCCGACGGGGATGATCGGGCGGACCGGGATCTCGGTCTCCGCCGCGAATCCGAACCGCGTGTGGGCCCTCGTCGAGGCGCGGGACGGCGGCGTCTACCGCTCGGACGACGCCGGCGCCTCGTTCCAGCTCATCAACGACGACCGCGAACTCCAGAACCGGCCTTGGTACTACATGCACATCCACGCCGATCCGGTGGACGTGGATCGGGTCTACGTGGTGAGCCGCTACTTCCACCGCTCGGACGACGCCGGCGCGACCTTCGACCTCATCGCCACCCCGCACGGCGACAACCACGATCTCTGGATCAATCCGGGCAA
>JAAXGQ010000246.1 GCA_012271265.1 Vicinamibacteraceae bacterium | reverse complement strand
TAGCAACTCCGTCAGCTTCAGTCCATGCGGTCCTTTCACGGTGGTTTCCTAAACGGATCCGTCTCGGACGCCTTTCCCGTAGCGTTCGATCATAAGATCCGCAGCTTCTACCCCGAGGGATTGCAGGCTTCGGTCGTTCAGCGCCCCCACTGCTTTCAAGCGCCGGGAAGTATCCGGGTCCAAGTAGACTACCCAGGCACGCTTGCCGCGTCGCGAGGGAGGGATCTTGGCCACCGTCTGTGGCCCGACGGCCGCCGCCATGGCATCTGCAAGGGTCGCTTTCTTCATATCACCTCCATGATCCAGCCATACAGGTCTGTCACTTCTTGGGCTGCCCGTGACTTCGGCTCGATTTCCTGGGCCGTGCACCCGACGGTAAACGCTCTCGCGTGGGCCACTCGTGTTCCGATCGTCACCGGACATGGCGCTGCGCCGAAGCTGCGTACCGCGTCCACCGCTTCAGCAGTCCAAGAGCCCCGGGGAGGACAGCCATTCAGAACTACAAACACGCGGGCTTTCGTCGGCTCGACCACCGTAAGGCTCGCTCGCCGCAGCTATCGCCTCAAGCGCCCGGAGCCAGCGCCTCGCCTCCCGAGCTCGGGGGTTGCCTTGTCAGCACCGCTTGCGGCTTGCGTCCAGTCCGCGCCGGATCAGCCGCAGCAGCCAGTCGGGGGAGCCCCATGCCTTCGGATTGCGCCGCCGCCTCGATCCGGACGCTCCAAGTACCGAACCACGTGCCTTGCTCCCCGGTCACCGTGTGCATGACCCCCAAGAGCCGTTGCCCGTGCGGTTCCCTCGGCGTGTCCCTTATGACTGCATATATTTATTAGTATGGACGCCTATAGGACCACCGCCACACCCGGAGGACGCCGCCCGATGGCCGGATCCCTCCCCTCCACCGCCCTCGCCCTCGCCCCCGCCCCGGTCCCGACCGGATCCGCCGAGCTCGCCGAAGCGATCCGGGACGCCGCCGCCCTCACCCTCGGGGGGGCCAGCGAGACCGCCCGCCGCGCGGGGGAGGTCCCGGCCACGGTCCGGAGGCTCGCGCCCTCCACCTGCCGGCAGCGGGCCAGCCAGCTTCGCCGCTTCGCCGAATGGCTCGCCGGGGAGGGGGCCGGATCCGCCGATCTCGCGGACGCCGCCGCCCGCTACGCCGAAGCCCGGTTCTCCGCCGGAGCCAGCATCGCCACCGTCGGCGGGGACCTCTCGGCCCTCCGGTGGTTCGCCGCCGCCGCCGGGATCGCCGGGGCCGCGCGCCTCGGGGCCGAAGCGGTCGCGGACGCGACCCGGGACGCGGACCGACGCCGCCGGGGAAGGGGCCAGGCCCGCGCGATCCGCTGGGCCGATGCCGACAGGATCAGCCGCCGCGCGGCGCAGGACGGGCTGCCGGGGCTCAGGGACGCCGCCCTCGTGGCTGCCGCCTCGGATCTCTGCGCGCGGATCTCCGAGGTCGCCGCCCTCAGGGTGCGCGACCTCGAGCAGGCCGAGGACGGGACCGGGACCGCCGCCGTGTTCAGCCCGAAGACGGGACGCGGCCGGACCGGCTACCTCAGGGCCTCCACCATGCGCCGAATCTCCGCATGGACCACCGCCGCCGGGACCGGCAACGGGTCGCCCCTCTTCCCCGCCATGGACCGCTGGGGCCGCCTCAGGCAGCCGGTCCGCGCAATGAGCCCGCGCGCCGTCGCGGACGCGATCAGGAAGCGCGCCGCCGAAACCGGGATCGAACGCGCCTCCGGCCACTCCCTCCGGGTCGGAAGCGCCGTCTCCATGGCAGACCGGGGAGCCTCGCTGGTCGCCATGCAGCAGGCCGGGGGCTGGCAGTCCCCCGACATGCCCGCCCACTACGCAAGGCAGGCCAGCGCCAAGACCGGAGCCGTCGCCAGCCTCCGGCCCGAAGACCAATGGGCCTAAC
>JAAXGQ010000245.1 GCA_012271265.1 Vicinamibacteraceae bacterium | reverse complement strand
CCGGGGCATCGCCACCGAGGCGCAAATCGCTTGGCTGCGGGAGTCCGGGCACCGCTACCTGGTGGTCTCGCGCAAGCGCAAGCGCGAGTTCGACGCCGAAGCCGCCGAGGCCATCGCCACCGCCTCCGGACACACCCTGCATCTGGACCGCAGGGTCGACAAGGACGCCGGAGAGGTCCGCCTGAACTGTTACTCCGAGGAACGCGCGGAGAAGGAGCGCGCCATAGTCAAGCGCCTGTGCGCCCGTTACGAGGCGGCGTTGACGAAACTCCACGAGGGCCTGTCCAGGCCCCGTGCGCGGCGCAAGCCCGAACAGATCAACCAACGCATCGGACGGCTCAAGGCCCAGCACCGGCGCGTGGCCGGGCAATACAAGCTCGACCTGACCGTGAAGGACGGCCGCGTCGCCTCCGTCGCCTTCGCCCGCGAGCCCGCCAAGGGTTCAATGGCCGACCTGCCCGGCGTGTACTGCCTGCGCACCAACCTCATGGACTGGGACGCCGAACGGCTGTGGAGAACCTATGCCACCCTGACGGATCTGGAGGCCGTGTTCCGCTGCCTGAAGTCCGAACTCGGCCTGCGGCCCATTGTTGTCTCTCAGATAATTCCAGCAAGTATTTCCCGGATTATTTCGGCAGGGCCGGGGCCGGATTTCTCACATTGTTTTGATTTTGTCGGATTGTTTGGGCATGTAGCGGCAGCTTCGGCCTGCGCCGACGCGCTTGGGTAGGGAGACCGATTGGGGTTGGTCGCGGTCGCGGATCGGACGGCGGTATCGATTCAGAACGGCGGGCAGGGCTCGCCGAACAGGTGCAGTTGCCGTTCGTGGCAGGCGCCGGGCCGGGATTCGGCGGATTGGCAGGTCCTGTAGAAGCGGCGGATGCGGCGCCAGTGCCGGGCCTGGAACTCCTCGGCGACGTGGCAGAGGTATTCGGACACCGCGACGAGGGTTTCATCGCCGAGGTCCTCGTCCCAGGGGAGGGATTCGATCATGGCTGCAGGTCCTGAAGCGCCTTGTGGATGTGATCGGCGGTGACGGTTCGGGCGTTGTCCAGGGCGGCGGCGGACAGCGCGTAGTGGCCGATGCGGTTGACGAGCCGGGGCATGCCGCGGGCGCCCCGGAAGAGCGCTTCGGCGGCGGGCGGTTCGAACAGCGGCGTCTCGCAGCCGGCCAGGCGCAGGCGGTGGGCGAGGTAGAGTTCGAGTTCGTCGCGTTCCAGCCCGCGCAGGTGGTGCTGGACGATGAGCCGCTGAGCGAGCGATTCGTGCACGGCCATGTTCATGCGCCGCCGCAGCTGGGTGAGCCCCACGAGCACCAGGCACAGCCGGGAGGCGGAGTCCATGGCGAAGTTGGTCAACAGCCGGAGGTCCTCGAGCACGTCGTTTCTGAGGTGGTGGGCCTCGTCGACGATGAGCACGGGCTGGCGCCGGGCCTCGCACGCCAGGCGGGTGATCTCGGTCTGGATGGCGCGATACGCGCCGGCGCGGTTGTGTTCGGTGGGCAGGCCCAGTTCCGCGGTGATGCACTTGTACATGTCCATCGCGTTGCCGGTGGACAGCGGCACGTAGCAGACCCGGAACAGTTCCGGATGCAGGTCGTCGGCGACGCGGCGGCACACGGTGGTCTTGCCGCTGCCGGGCTCCCCGGTCAACAATCCGATGCCGCGCAGCTCGATCAGGTGCGTCAGGCGCGCCTCGGCCTCGCGCCGGGCGGCGGACTCGAACAGCTCGTCGGTCCGCTCGGGGGTTTCGAACGGCAGCCGGGTGAGGGCGAAGTGGCGTTGGTACATTATTTTTTCTCCTTCAGCCGGTGCATGGCCAGGGGCGAGGGCGGGGGTTCTTCCGCGGGCTCGCCCCCGGAGGCGCCCCGGCGCTTGACCGCGGTGTTGGCGTAGGCGTCCAGGAGCGTGGCCTGCCCGGCTTCGGTGTCGTCGTGGAGCACCTTCAGCGGCCGGGCGGGCGGCGCGTCGGGATCGTACCGCAGGGTGACGGGGAGTCCGACGAGCAGCGCGTCGACCTCGTACACGCGCCCGTGAAGCGAGACGGTGCGGTCCTTCATGACGCGCCGGCGGGCCTCGAACAGGAACAGATCCTCAAGATCCAGCCCCGGCTCGGGGTAGCGCACCCGATCGGCGCTCAACGCCCACTGCTCCAGCGGCGAGCGGCCCTTCAGCCCGCGATGCGGGCGTTGGTGGTAGTTCCCTTCCACCCAGGCCCAAAGCGCCCGGTTCAGCGGCCCGAGCCCCTCGGCGGCCTCCTCGGGCAGGTTGCCCAGCCAGCCGCGCACGGTGCGGAAGAAGCGCTCGATCTTGCCGCGCCCGGCCGGCTGGTAGGGGCGTCCGTGGATCAGCGCGATGCCGAGCTTGGCGCACACCAGCGCCAGTTGCCGGGAGCGGAACGTGCTCCCGTTGTCGACGTAGAGCCGCAATGGGATGCCCCGGCGCGCGATCGCCTGCTTGAGCACCGGCAGGAACATCTTGGCCGCCTCGGAGAAGGCGAACGCCGCGTAGGGCGCCACGCGGGTGGCGTCGTCCAGCAACGCGATCAGATAGGTCTTTCGGCGCTGGCGCCCGCGCCGGACTTTCGGTCCGTGCATGACGTCGGCCATCCACAGCTCGCCCGCTTCGCGGTAGGCAAAGCGGCGCCGATCCTGCCCGGAGGCCGTCTCGCCCGCCGGCCCGAGCGCCCCGGCGCGCTCCAGCAGCCGATGCACGGTGGCCGGCGCCAGGGGCAGCTCGATGCCGTCCTTCCGAGCCGCCTCGATGACCTGGCGCACGGAGCGTGTGGGCCGCTCGCGCTTCAGCTCCACCAACCGCTGCACGACCGGCTCGGGCAGGCGCCGGGCGCGGCCCCGGTCGGCGCGCCGCTTCGGATACAGCGCCTCGAACCCCCCGGCGCGGTAGTGGCTCAGCCACCCGCGCATCGTGTTCACGGCGACGCGGTCGCGGTTGCTGCCGGGGATCGCGTAGGTGAGCGCGGCCTTGGCCTTCAACCGCGCGCCGATGCCGCGGTATCCGCGCGGCAGATGCACCAGGTCGGCGATCACGCCGTAGCGGAACAGCGCGATTTGCCGCTGAAGGTCCTTGTCGAGCTCGCTCATGGGTCGGTTCCGGTCCGGGAGGGGCGCATCGCCCCGATGCCGCCCACGTTACCCGCCCGTCGCCGGGGGATCAGGCCCCACCCGTTGTTGGATGCCCCCGCGGCGGGTCCGCCTGCCCAGCCCGTGGGGCAAAAACCCCAGCGGCGCCGGCACGACGGAGAGCCGCCCGTGAAGTTCCGCGCGCAGCACCGCCAGGGCGACGGTACCGACCAGCCGCGCCCGCACCGCCCCCATCTCGGGCGGGCAGCCGGCCAGCAGATCCGGAAGCATCCCGCGCACCGCGTTCAGGACATGGTGCACCCGCTCGACGCGGCGCCGAACCCAGCGCGTCGCCCCCTCAAGTCCCACCGGGCCGGGGCGCAGCACCGCGGCCGCGGCCGCCAGCGACGGGGCCCGCTCGGCTTCGCTCACCACCGATTCCAGCGTGCGCAAGGTGCCCGGCAACCGCGCCGCCAGGCAGTCGGGCAGCAGGCTGAACGTCATGTGGCTCTCGGCGCAGTACCAGCGCGCCACCCGGCAGCCCCGCGGGGTCTTGCGCCCGTAGGTCCCGTGGCGGGCCAGGGAACAGCCCCCGTGCGGGTGATTGGGGCACGCAGCCAACCTTGCATACTCCCAGGCGCGGGCGTTAACGTAGGCCTCGCCGGTGAGGCCGATTGGATACAGAAGTTGCACCGGCCGTGGCCCGGCGATGGGTCGATCGCGCGGGCCAACCTCTCCTCGTTCTTGAGCGGCCCACCAGCCTACGGCCGTATCCGCCCCGGCGCCAACCTCGCGCCCCCGGGGCCGTCCTGTGGATTTATGGACGAGTCCTTCGGACCGGTCCGCGCCCTGCGGACCGTGGGGACAGCCCCTGGACAACGCGGGCGCGTTGTCCACCGCCCGGCCCCACTCGCGGACCTCCCGCCCACGAACTCCACAGGACCCACCGTCGGTTGCATTGCAAGAAGATCCAGCGCCCGCCCGGCGCCGGCAGCCATGCCGTCCGGTTTATTCCGACATTCCCGGAAAATCGGCTACGAAAGAACGTGAGAAAAACCCGGCCCGCGTTGCCGGATCAATGTGAGAGCTAACAGTGGGCCGCACGAAGGGCTTCGCGCGGCACAAC
>JAAXGQ010000023.1:31479-34509 GCA_012271265.1 Vicinamibacteraceae bacterium | reverse complement strand
GCCCCCCGTGAGTCACCTCATCACTATGCGCCAAATGTCCCGCGGCGCAGGCTCCTAGGAGCCTGCGCCGCACCTTCCGTGACTACGGCAAGTCTCGCGCCCACAGCGCCGCCGTACCGACGCACCGTGGGCCGGTGAGGACACCGGCGCTCCATGCAGGCGCGCCCTGACCTATCGAACGCCGGCCCCATGGAGCGCCGGCGTCCTCGCCGGCCTGCGCGCAACTTCCGTCCCCGGCAATCTCGCGCCCACGGCGCCGCCGTGCCGACGGACCCGTGGGCCTCGCTCACCCCGTGAGCGGGGTGCCCGCCAAGTTTCTGCGGCGCAGGCTCCTAGCAGCGGCGATCCATCGCGGCTGAACCAGGCGGCCAAAGCGGCCTTCTGCGTTGCGCTTCCCCCTTGTCAGCCACGTTTCCGGGTTCGTTTCGTCCCGATTGCCGCGCGCTTCGTTTCGATGGAAGCCGGAAACGCCGCCGAGCGCCAGGAACGGGCGAAGTCAAGCAGCGCCCGCTCGGGGTCCTGCCGCCCCGCGCCCGCTGGGCGCGGGCGGGTTGGAAGGAAGGCGCGGCCCTCTGCCGTCAGTGATGGTGGCGGGGGTGGCTGGAGGCATTGGCGCCGCCGATGGGAGAGCCAGGGGGGAGCTCGGGGCGAACGGCAGCGGGGTCGAGGCTCTCGTCGCGGTTCAGGAAACGGTGGATGTCCGCGGCGGCGAGACGCTCATGCGGGGTGGCGTCTTCAGCGCCGGGGAGTGAGGAGCCGAGGGCGACGAGGCGATCCTCGATGATGGCTCGGACACGCGCCGTATTCTGCGGATTCATCGCCTCGCGCATCATGCCGTTCAGGACACTCCTCTCGGCCGCGTCCTGGACGGCGCGCCGGTAGCGGTCGCCGGGTTCGGCGGCGCCCCACGTGCGCCCCGTGAGCGCGTCGAGCACCTCGTCGAGACCGGGCTGGTCGGCATCGAGCAGGTTGTTGTTGACCAGCCGAGCCATTCGCTCGGGATGAAGCAGGAGTTCGACCGTGTAGTCGGCCGAGGTGTCCGCCGCGGCCAGCGGATCGAACACGAGGCCGGTGTGACCATCAAACGTCTCGCCACCCGTTTCCCGGTAGGCCGGGGGCGGAATCATCTCGACGATCCGTTCGGGTAGCGCCAGGAAGTCGGCGTCGAGGGTGCGCAGCACGATGTCGATCGCCTGCCGCTGGCGGTCCCCGGGGATCGGCGCCGTGGGCCGCTGCCCATCGCCCCGGAGCGCGTAGTAGTACTCCTGTCCGCCGATCGTGTTCATCGCCGCCTTCATCTGGAAGCGGTGGTGGAGGTAGAGCGGGACGAGGACCGGCTCCAGGTTGGACATCGGGTCCCCCGGCCGGATGACCCGCTCGCCGAAGTTGTCGAGTCCCACCCGACGGATCTCGATCTCCCGCTCCAGGTGGCGCACGAGGTCGCCGCCGTTGTCCCACACCGAGGCCAGGGGGTGAGCGCCCGCCCCGATGTAGTTGTCGGTGTGGGCCATGAACCGCGTCTCCGACTGGAGACCCTCCTGCATGATGGCGTCGAGAGCGGCGGCGGTCTCCTCGGGCGGGAAGTGTCCGTAGGCCCAGCGGACGGACAGGATGTCGTAGGACCCCACGCCGACCCCGTAGGCGTCATCCAGCGCGATCGCGCCGTCCTCGAGGCGCACCAGCGGCGCCGGGTAGTCCATCACGCTGGCCCGCCCACCGTAGGTGGAGGACATGTAGTTGTGGGGGAAGCCAAGGGTGTGCCCGACCTCGTGGGCCGAGAGCTGCGCCACCCGGGCCAGCGCCAGGTCCACCGCCGAGGCGCCACTGCCCACCTGGGCGAGATACCCGAAGCCCGGGGCGGCCGAAAGGCCGCAGGAGTCCGGCGTCCCTGGATCCGGCGGCAGGCCCGGCGGCAGAGCCCCGGACGCCGTGTAGGGCGGAGCCATGCCGATCGCGTGGAGGTGATCCTGGCGAAGCCGCAGGCTGCCAAGGTTCACGTTCCCCTTGATGATCTCCCCGGTGCGCGGATCGCGGACCGAGCCCCCGTAGGACCAGCCCCGGGTCCGCCGGTGCGTCCAGTGGATCATGTTGTAGCGGACGTCCTGGGCGTCGGCGCCCTCGGGGAGCAACTCCACCCGGTACGCATCGATGAATCCGGCCGCCTCAAACGCCTCGTTCCACCACCGGGCGCCTTCGAGAAGCGCGGTGCGCACCGGCTCCGGAGCGCCTCGGTCGAGGTAGTAGACGATCGGCTCCACTGCCTCGGAGCGTTCGGCGGTCGGATCCCGCTTCTCCAGGCGATGCCGGGAGGTCAGCCGCACCGTCATGGGTTCGTCGATCGGTGTCGCGTAGTCCATGTACTGCGGCCCGTTCACCCCGATCCGGGGATCGGCCGCGCGAATCTCGAACCCCGGCCCGGGAAGGCGGACCAGCGAGTGGTGTTGCCGCAGGGTGATCGCCTCACCGCTTGCGGCGACCGCCGAGACAAGTCGGCCGGGGCTGTCGCTCGTGAAGGTGAGCATCGTCTCGATCTCGGTGTTGTCCGGAAATCCCTTCGTGTTCGGGAGGTAGAAGGCGCTGCGGTCGCGGTCGAGGCGGTAGGTCCCCTGCCCTGATCGCGTGAGCCGCGCAATCGCTCCGTGCGTGTCGCGGAGGAGGAAGTCGGAGACATCCACCAGCACGCGGTCGTCGGTCGCCGCCTCGACGGCGAAGCCCCAGTGCACGGACGGGGCGAACGCGTCGCGCACCGCCCGCACCTCGTCCTGGTTGTCGCTGATCGCGCGGTAGCTGTAGTTGGGCTCCATGAGAAGCAGGCGCGGGCCGATCCGGATCGGGCGCAGGACGGCGGTCATCCCGAGTTGGCCGCGGTCGAGCCCGACCGGATTGCTGCCAAGCCCGGAACCCGCGGAAACCTGGTAGAGCAGCTCCTCATCGAGGGTGAACTCGGCGTGGACCTTGCCGGTCGTTTCGTCCCAGTAGATGGGAACGAAACCGGAGATCGCGGTCATGCCCGCCGTCCTGTCGGCAATT
>JAAXGQ010000023.1:0-31438 GCA_012271265.1 Vicinamibacteraceae bacterium | reverse complement strand
GGACAGCCTGAGGACATGAAGCAGGACCTCCCGGAGAGGATGGGGGAATTGGGGCAGATGCGCCGGGGCGAAATCATGTCCGAAGCAGGCGGGGATGCGAAACCGCATCGCCAGGAAGAGCCTTCGAAGTCTGCGTGCCGCCCCAGGTGAGGACGTTCGGCGGGGGAGAGGGGCGGCCGGCCCCCAGGATCGCCGCGGCGATCGTGTGTTCCCCGACCCGGAGCACCCAGAATTCCCAGGTGGACGGGGCGCGCTCCCGGAGCCAGGGCGGGGTCGCGAGGGCGTCCGGCACCGGCGAGACGACGCGGCCGGGGGCGACGAGTCCGGCGGCCCGAAAGCCGATCCGGGGAAGCGCCGCCGGAACCGCGACGCCGGCCGCCTTGCCCCACGCCTCCTTCAGGGTCCAGAGGCGCAGGAAGGGCTTCTTGCGATCCGCCGCCGGCAGGGCCCCGAGCGCCGCCGCTTCAGCGAAGGTGAAGTGTCGCCGGGCGATGGCCAGAGGACGCGTCGTTCGGCCCAGCCGCTCCACGTCGATGCCGATCCGGTCGGCGCGGTCGGAAGCAGCCGCGACGACAAGCCCGGCGGTATGCGTGATGCTGACCGCGAGCGGACCGGCCAGGGGCGCCCCTCGGGGGCTGGTCCCGGTCTCGACCGCGGCCGCGGGCCGTCCGAGAAGTCGTCCCGCCAGCACCCGCAGCAGACCGCGCCCGATGACGGTGCGCCGCCGGGCATCCGGCCTGAGGCCGCGCCCGGCGCGGGCGAGGTCGGCCGGGCCCAGCAGCGGCCGGGCCCGCGCCTCGCTGGCTTCGTCGTCCGGCGCCGCGAGAACCTGAAGGGCGCGGCCTGGATTCAGCGCGAACGACGGAGAAAGTCGAGGAACTCGCTGTCGCTGCCGATGACCAGAGTGACCTCCTCGTCGAGCGCGGTGCGATAGGTCTCGAGCGACTTCATGAACCGGTAGAACTCGGCGTCCCGCTGATAAGCGCGGGCGTACACGTTGGAAGCCTCGGCATCGGCCTGCCCCCGGATCTCCTCGGCCTGGCGGAAGGCCTCGGACTCGATGGACTTGAGTTCGCGCTCCCGCTGACCTCGGATCTCGGCGGCGCGCCCCTCCCCTTCCGAACGGCTGCGCTCCGCGATCCGGCGTCGCTCCGAGATCATCCGCTCGTAGACCTTGGCGCGGACTTCTTCGACGTAGTTCACCCGCTTGATGCGCACATCCACGAGCTCGATCCCGAAGTTCGGAGTCACCTCGGACGCCTTCTCCAGGATGCTGCGGGTGATCACGTTCCGCCCGTGCTCGATCTCGCGGCCGGCCTCCTCGCTGGCGAACGCCACCAGGTCCTCGGTGATCTCGAAGTCACGGTTGGTGATCCGGACAATCTCGATCAGGTCGTACGAGGCGACGGCGTTGCGCGTTTCGCCATCGATGATGTCGTCCAGCCGGCTCTGGGCGCCGCGCTCGTCGCGCACGGACTGGAAAAAGAGCAGCGGGTCGCTGATTCGCCAGCGGGCGTAGGTGTCGACCCAGATGAACTTCTTGTCCCGGGTGGTGATCTGGTTGGGGTCCCCGTCCCACGGCAGCCAGCGCTGATCGAAGCGGGTCACGGCGTGGATGAAGGGGGCTTTGAAATGGAGGCCCGGCGTCGTGACGGCGCCGCCCACCGGTCGGCCGAACTGGGTGATGATCGCCTGTTCGGTCTCGTGAATCGTGAAGGTGGCGGAGAGCAGAACGATGAGTCCGGCCACCGCGCCGATGAGAATGAGAATGCGCCTCACTGGTCTCTCTCCTCCTGCCGCTCGTTGGGGGAACCCCCCGGAGACGGGCCCGGCGCCCGAGCGCCGTTCAAATTGAGGAGCGGGAGCACGCTGGCCCCGCTCTCGTCAACGATGACCTTCTGCCCGAGCTTCGGCATGACCTCGGAAAGCGTCTCCAGGTACATGCGCGAGCGGGTGACCCGGGGGGCCCCCCGGTAGGCGTCGTAGACGGCCTCGAAGCGCGCTGCCTCCCCACGCGCCCGGTTGACCCGTTCGGCGGCGTAGCCCTGGGCCTCTTCGATGACCCGCTGGGCGTCACCCCGGGCCCGGGGGATGACCTGGTTGTATTCCGCCAAGGCTTCGTTGGTAAGCCGCTCCTTCTCCTGGATCGCCTCGTTCACTTCGTTGAACGAAGGTTTCACCAGGTCCGGCGGGTTCACGTCCTGGAGGACCAGCTGCTCGATGTTGATCCCCGTCTGGTAGCGGTCGTTGATCTCCTGGAGGAGCTCCTTCGCCTGCGCGGCGATCCGCTCGCGGCCGACGGTGAGCACCTCGTCCACGCTGTGATCGCCCACCACGTCGCGCATGGCCGCCTCGCTCATGTCACGGAAGGTGGATCCGATGTCGCGCACGTTGAAGAGAAAGGCGCGGGGGTCGCGGACGGTGAACTGAACGATCCATTCCACCACGGCCACGTTCAGATCCCCGGTGAGCATGAGTGACTCGTCGAGGAACGAGCGCTCGTCATACCGGCTGCGGACGCCCGCCTCGATGGTCCTGAAGCCGAACTCCTCCTTGAGCTGACGCTGCACCGGGACCTTGGTGACCGACTCCGCAAAGGGGATCAGCAGATGGAGACCCGGGCTCGTCTCCCGGGCGTAGCGACCGAAGCGGGTCACCACGCCTGCTTCATCCGGATCGATCTGGTAGACGGAGAAAAAGAGGAGGACGACGGCGAGCGCCCCACCGACCACGATCTTCAGATTGCGACCGCCGCCGCGCAGCCGATCGATCCATCCCGCGAGATCCGGCAACCCGCCGGAGTCTCGCGACGACCAGGACCCGTTCCCTCCGGGATCATTCCAGGACACCATGAGCACTCGCCTCCTTCAGCCGGCAAAGCGTAGCGCGGGAACCGTTGGTACCATGGCCGCATGCGCTGTGGAATCGCTGCAACAGGACTGTTCCTGTCACTCCTGAGCGGATGCGCCGATCCCGTGCAGCCCGGAGGTGAGCCGGTGGACCACGAAGGGATCGAACGGGAAGTCCGATTGGTGCTGGAGCGGCAGGCCGAGGCCTGGAACGCGGGGGATCTTCCGGCCTTCGTCAGCGACTACCTGGACGCGCCCCGGCTGCGTTTCGTGAGCGGCGGCAGCGCCCTTTACGGCGCCGACGACCTGCTTGCCCGCTACCAGCAAAATTATCCCGATCGGGCCGCGATGGGAACCCTGCGCTTCAGCGATCTCGATGTCCGGGTGCTGTCCCCGGATTTCGCCTTCGTGTTCGGCCGCTACAACCTGACGCGGGAGAACGACGCCCCGACCGGTCTCTTCACCCTGCTGGTGGAGCGCACGGCGGAAGGGTGGCGGGTGAGCCACGACCACACCTCAGCCGCGGAGTGAGCGTCCGCGACCGGCCAAACGGGAGCGGCTTCCGACGCGGCAGGGCGCGTCCCCCGCCCCGAACGATCCCGGGTGCTCTCCCGGAACCTGTGTCCGGGTGCGCGCCGGGGGACTGTCGCGCGCTCGGGATGGAACGGCCCCGGGATCGCTGACCGCTCAGAACCAGCGGCGACGGAAGCGGTTGTTCACGACGTTGTTGAAGATCGAGCCGAAGCGGAACTGGAAACCCACCTCGATCCCGTAGTCGAAGTCGGTCGCGCGCTGCTGGAGTCGGAGCAGGGCTTCTTCGTCGGTCGCTTCCTCGCCCGGAAGGTAGATCTGATCCGCCACCGAGGAGACGTTTCCCGAGAAGTTGAGCTCGAGGCCGCGGACGATCCGAAAGGAGAGATCGCCGCCGAACGAGAGGAGCCGGCGGTCGAGATCGTGGAGGAAATGGGATCCACGGGCGTTGACGGACGCGTTCCCCCACGGCTGCCGCTGGGTGAAGCGGACTTCCATCGCCTGCTCCCAGCGTGTCTCCTCGGTCTCTCCGTACATGGTGGGCTCCACGTAATCGCGGAAGGCCGGACCCACGCGGTAGAAGAAGGTGAAGCTGCGGCGGGTGGCCTCCTCGTAGGGGAAGACGCTGTATTCCAGCGCCGGCGCCAATTCCAGCCGCAGGTCCTGGTTGTAGTTCGGGTTCCGGCTGCCGCCTGCGTCCATGCCCACCGACCAGTGCTCGAGCACCGCGTAGACCACGCGGGAGTTCAGGCTCCAGCGGGTACGGTCGTCCGCGAAGAGTCCGTCGGAGAGATCGATCGAGTAGCGGTCGTGCTCCACGTCCCCGGAAAGGCGGAGGCGCAGGGTCGGCGTCACCCGCGAGGCGGAGAATCCCCCCTCCAGGCTCACCCGCCGCTCGCTGGTCTCGCCGTCGAGGCCGACTTCGCCGTCGATGCGGAAGACCCAGAGGTTCCAGGGATCCTCCACTTCGTCGCGGGAGACGACTCCGAGCGCGATGGCTTCTTCCTCCCGGCGGTTTCCGGCGAGGGAGACGAGCCCCCGGTATCCGGAATGCGACGCGAACAGCGCCAGCCCCAGGCCCAGCGTGTGGGCAATGCCGTCGAGCTGCTCACGATCGGTATCGGTGGGGAGCGAGCGAAACGTGTGCTGGTTCCGGTAGCCGTCCTGCTCACCGACGCCGATGAAGTCCAGCAGGTACTCCCGGCCCCCGGCCCCGGTTCCCTGACTCGTCATCATGACGTGGACGGTGGCGTCCTCCTTGTCGTTGACCCAGTGGACCCAGCTGATCTCGGTCCGGTAGTAGCGCGAGTCGCAGCGCGGGCCGGCGCAGTCGAAGAAGACGCCGGGACGGGAGTTCTGCGCGGCGGCGGGTCCCGCGGTTGCGAGAAGGACAGCTGCGACCAGGCTCCGCGCGCGCAGAACGGGGCGCCGGGAGGCGTCAGACAGGGGATTCAGGGCTTCGACGGGCAATTTGGGCGGGAATGCTAGGTCATGGAACGGGCCGGCCGGGACCGATTTCGATTTCGGTGGCGTGCAGGCTCAGGCCGGCGCCGGCCCGGATGCCGATGCTTCCGTCCGGAACAGCCCCGGGCGGCCGTTCGGCAGCCAGGGCGGCATTTACCCGAGAGGCAGTCCCTCCGTCGGTGGCCGGCGAGGACGCCGGCGCTCCCGGTGCACTGGCCGGCGAGGACGCCGGCGCTCCCGGTGCACTGGCCGGTGAGGACACCGGCGCTCCCGGTGCCCGAACGTCCCGGGACCGGAGGTTCTCCGGCGGGCCGGGCGATCAGGAAGCATCGGTTCGTTCCGGACCTCGAAACGGGTCCGGCACACGGCCCCGCTCCCAACCCTCGGCCGGCCGGCAAGAGGCCGCAGGCCGCCGCGAGTCCAGTCGAGAACCCGACGCGTCCCGATCACCTGCCGGGAACCGGCAGATGGCGATTCCAACGGGCAATCGCCGCCGGTGACTCATCCGGGTCCCGGAGCAATCCCCTCCGGCCCGCCAAAGACACGCCAGTCCGGGCGCATCACCACAGGACGCCGCTCGACGGCGACCCGAGCGCTCAACGGCGGCTGAGGTTCCGGAAGTACTCCTCGACCGCATCCCGCCAGGCCTCGGGGGCGCGGTCGCTCGCCCCGATCAGCACCTCGGTCCCGGACGTCCCGGAGAGCGCCCGTCGCAGCGTGAACTCGAGGTTGCGGAGCGTGTCGAGCACTTCGGCCTCGAGGATCTCCATCCCGCGGGGGTTGCCGGCGAGCCGATCCGCAGTGAGCCCCCGAAGCGCGGCAAGCGCCGGATCGAGCTGTTCGCGTCCGCGCTGGCCGGCTTCACCGAGACCGGTGAGGGCGTCCCGGAGGCTCTCGGCTTCTTCGACCCTCCGGGACAGCTCCCGGTCGAGCTGACGGACCGCGTCGTGCGGGCCCAGGCCGCCGCCGTACGGGGGGCCTCCGGCCCCGCCCCGCTCCCCGTCGGGGTCTCCCTCGGCGCCACGCGCTTCCCCGGACTCCCCGGAACGGTCGGCCCCCTCACCGCCGTCCTCGGCGCGATCAGCGAGCCGGTTCCGCAGGGACTCCAGCCCCTCGACCAGCCGACCGGCGCGTTCGAGCGCCTGGTCCCGCCCCGCCCGGTCCGACCCCTCGACCGCGGCCCGGGCCGTGGCGAGGTCCGCCTCGAGCGCCTCCAGGTCGCCGGCGATCGAGTTCTCGAACTGGTTCGCGTAGTCGCCGGTGCGCTGGGCGGCGACCCCGCGCGAATAGCGGATCTTCTCCTTGAGCTTCCGGTCGCGGATGCCGTCCGCCGCTTCGCCCACCGCCCGGGCCGCCTCCGGCTCGTCGCGGCTCCAGTCCCGACGCACCTCGTCGAGCTGCAATTCAAGCTCCTGCACCCGCTCCACAAGATCCTGCTTCGCTTCCGAAATCCCGGCGAATGCCTCCCGCGTGCGCTCGTGCTCGAGGTCGCGCACGTCCCGGCGGATGCGGTCCTGCGCGGAGCGCAGCCGTTTCGTCTCCTCGATCGCTCCCTCCACGTCGCGCGCCAGACGGCCGCGCCGGTTCCGGTCGAGGTCCTGCCGCGCGCCCCGGAGCCCGCTGGCCGCGGCAAGCCCGGCTTCGAGCCCCTCGCCGGGATTCCGCGACTGCGCCGCCCGCATCTGCTGAGCGGCGTCCCGGAGCCGGCGGGATACCGCCGCCAGGTCCGGACGCGACTGCTCGCGGGCCAGCCGCTCGAGACGTCGGGCCACCTCCTCCGTCTCGGCGGCAAGCCGCTGCTGTCCGGAGCCGGCGCCTCCAGCACCGGCCGGAGGGGTCACGCCGCGGCGCAGACGTTCGTTTTCCTGCTCCTGGCGGCGCGCCAGCTCGGCGAGCCGCTGCATCAGCTCGTCCACCTCGTTGTCGGTGCTGACGCGTCGCTGCTGCTCGACCGTCTCGTACTGGTTGCGCAGCTTGTCGATCTCCAGCTCGAAGAGGTTCGCCAGATCCTCGGCCTGTGGACGTGGGCCGCCGCCTCCTCCGCCCCGCCGCCGCCGAAGGCGACCTGCACATCGCGGAATACGGCGTCTGCCCGCTGGAGATGGGTCAGCGCCTTCTGTTCCCGGGGAAGGGCCCTTTCCGGATCGCCGCCGATGAGGAGCTCCTCGGCGGCGGTCATTTCGATGAGGCCGGCGTCGAGGTGTCCCACGATCTGGCCGAATTCCGGGCTCGCCCCGATGCCTCGGTTCTTGAGACGCCGCACGAGCGTCTCGACCTGTTCGCGAAGGCGGCCCTGGGCGAGGCCGACGGTGGCGACGGTCTCCTCGAACGTGCGGGCGGAGGTCCCCTGCTTATCGCGTAACAGCTTGAAGGTCGCCACCACGACCTGCTTCTGGCGCAGCGTGAGCGTCCCGTCGAGGCCGTCCATGCCGCCCCCGCCCATTCCTCCGGGCATCGAATCGGCCTGCCGGTAGTTTCGGTCAAACGGGCGAATCGCCACGAAGTACATGTCGGTGACCGCCTCGCCCCCGACCCCGTCCTGCGCCACGGCGTAGTAGGACACGAGGTCGCCCGGAACGAGGTCATGCTCCTCCAGGAAGACGGTGTAGGCCGAGCGCGCTTCCGGCCGTCGCCCGTTGGCGACAAGGACCCCCGCCGTCTCCTCCCCTCCGTTCACCGCGGTGCGCACCTCGAGGCGGGACACGGCGTAGTCGTCCTCGGCGAGCACCTCGGTGAACACCTCCTCCACCGGACTCGCGGTCGTGTCGCGTCCCGGCGCGAGGAAGCGGACGATCGGGGGCAGGTCATCGAGGACCTCGATCAGGTAGTCGCGGGAGGCCGTGCGCAGGGCGCCTCCGGGGCCGGCGAGCGCAACCCGGTAGGCGCCGGATTCCGCGAGCGCCAGGCTGGCGCGGAACCGGAGGGCTCCCTCGGGGGCGTCTCCAACCGGCTCCAGCGGAAGGACATCCCCATCCTGCGCCAGCCGCAGCTCACCGGAAAGGGCCGGCACGGTCGCCTCCACCTCGAGATCCACGACGGTCCCACGAACCGCGGCGATGTCCCCGCCGTCCTCGACCCGGCGTGGCGAGAGGCCGGTGTGCGCCGGGTAGCGGTAGGTCAACCCGATCCGGGCGGTATAGGGAACGTCCTCGACCTCGATGCGGTAGGTCGGGGACCGGACCCCGTCGGCGTCGACCAGGTAGTCGGTGGCTTCGGGGATGGACAGCAGGAGGTGGCGAAAATCGCCGGTCTCCGGATCGGCGATCATCGGAAGGACGGTCCAGCGCTCCTCGCCGTCCACCCGGGTGTGCAGGTCCACCCGCTCGGCCGTGAAGCCGACGAGGCGCGCCGCGATCCAGCGGTCCGAGTCGCGCGCCACCGCGGCGTCTCCCGGATCGACCACGACCTGGTACGGGTTTCGGCTCTCCAGGTCGCCAAAGGGGCTCAGCACCATCCCCGCCCCCCGCAGCAGCTCGGGGGGAGCAAGAAACGAGGCGATCGCCGCCACCCCGAACACGGTCACCACGCCTCCGGCAGCCCGGCGGAGGCCGCTGGTTTCCACGAGCCGCCCCTCCTGGATCGCCTCCAAACGGCGGATCGCTTCCTCAACCACAAGGCGGGCAAGGTCCGGCGAAGCCCCGGCGTCGGACGTGTCGGCGCGGCCGGCGGTCTTTCCGAACTCGACCCCGCTCAGCACCGTCGCCTCGAGCGAGCGGTCGTGCTCCTCCACGTAGAGAGCGATCCGGCTTTCGCTGACCCGGGCGCGGAGCGGACGGATCACGAACCGCCAGGCCGCCAGCGCGAAGAGAGCCCACGCTCCGAGAGAGAGGCTGCGGGCCACCCAGGGGGCGAAGGCGGAAGCCTCCACCGTGAACGCCGAGGCCGCAAGCACCACCAGCGCCGAGCCCGCCATCGCGGCCACACCCGAGAGCACGCGCCGGGTCCGCCAGCGGGCGCGGACCCGCCGGATCACCTCGCGGAGCTCCTCCTCCGGCCGCGGGCGGCCATGTCGCGCGATTCCGAGATACTGCATGCCGAGTTCCCTGCGTCTGGAATCCCCGAGGATCAGCCGGGAGTACCGGGAGTATAGGAACGCCGCGAACCACCCGCCGCGCGCGCTTCGATCACGAGGACGGCGAAGAGGAGAAGAAGCCCAAGCCCGGCGAGGGGCAGCCCCGGTCCCGGCCCCGGATCCGCCTGGAGCACGCCCGCGCCAGCGGCTTCCTCCTCCTGTGCCGGGCGGGCCACCGCCCCGATCCGGACTTCTTCCGCGGTGAGAAACCGCAGGTCGGACTCCGATGCGGGCGGATTCGCCGCGATCTCCGAAAACTCCGCCCCGCCCGGACGCCGGGCGCGGAAGAAGCCGGCTTCTCCCAGCCGGAGCGCCGATGTTCCGGTAAGGAGGCGCCGCTCCCCCCCAGGGGACTCCACGAGAACCTCGGGCGCGGTTTCGGCCTCGCGGGGCGGCAGTCGGAAGGCTCCTCCCGGATCCACGGCGTCGCCCACCCGATAGGCCAGCGGAATCGTCTCGTGCCGTCCCGCCGCCGCAAACAGGCGGTTCGTGAAGGGAACGAAGGCCGCGTGGCGGGGCAACTCGCTCCAGTCCGCATCCAGCGAGGAGGCGAAGAGAAACACCCAGCCCTCCCCCACCGCCTGTGCGAGAAGCGCCGGCCTGCCGTCGTCGAAGCGCGCCAGCACCGCCGCCGCGGAGTCCACCTCGCCGAGCGTCCGGTACCGATGGAACAGAACACTGCCGAGGCTCGCGCCCGCCGGGCCCGCGAACGGCTCGAACACGGGGTGGCTGGTCTCGAAATCGGCGAGACGTCCGGGAGGGTCACGGTCCACGAAGCCGCCGGGCGTCGCCGGCAGGACATCCTCGAGAGCCGCCGCCACGTCCCGGGGAATCCGTCGGGCGCCCATGGCCGCCACGACCCCTCCTCCCGCCTCCAGAAAGCGCCGAAGCGCTGCCGCCGCCCCAGCGTCGAGCCGGCCCGGCTCCTCGACGAGGGCGACCCGGGCGTCGGCGAGCCCTTCCAGCACGGCGGCCTCCCCCCGGGCGGGCGCCGCCCGGAGAGCGAAGGCAGGCGCCATCCCGACGCCCAGGGCCTCCTCCAGGAACACGTTCCGAGCTCCCGCGCCGACGACGCCGACCTCCACCGGCGGCGCGGGATGCAGCACGAGCCGGTACCGGTCGTCGCCGGGAAGGACATCGGGAGGCCCCAGCCTCACTTCGGCCAGGAGCGGCTCCTCCGGCCGCAGGATCGGGTCGAAGACAACGGAAAGGGCACGGTCGCCGGGGAGGGTGACCTGCCGCCCTTCGACAGCCCGCCCAGCCAGCGCCAGCGAGATTTCGGCGTCCCGTTCCGAAGGACCGTCCCCGGGAGCGAAACGCACTTCGGCGCGAACGGCGACCCGACCTGCCGAACCCGGGACCGCTTCGACCGCCGCAATCCATGCGTTCGCAAGTTGCGGATTCTCGGGCGGGGTGACGGAACGCACCCGCAGCGCGACGCCCGGGGCAAGGCTCGGCCGGGGACGGCCATCCTCGAATCCGCTTCGCTGGAGATCCGAGACCAGCACCACTTCGCGCCGGCGCCCGGTTTCGCGCGGGAGGAGGCGCGAGGCGACGCCCAGCGCCGTGGCAAGCCCGGCGCCTCCGTCCCCCGGCTGAAGGTCGGCGAGCGCATCCAGCAGTTCCGCGCGATCGTCGGTCCGTTCGGTCAGCGCGACCGGCCGGTCCTCGAACGCGCTGAGCACGGCCCGCTCCCCGGGGGCTAGGCTCTCGATCTCCTCCGAGGCGAGGGCGCGCGCGGTCTCGAACCGACCGGCCGCCGTCATGCTGAGCGACCGGTCCACCAGGATGGCAAGGTCGCGCGGAAGATCGTCGCCGGCCACCGCGCCCTCGCGTTCGAGGACCGGCTCGGCGAAGGCCAGCGCCAGCAGAAGCAGCGCAAGACAGCGCAGCAGAAGCAGCGGGACGTTGCGAAACCGGCGGCGCTTCCAGCGGGCGGCGCGATGCTGAAGCCGCAGCAGCAGGAAGGACGGAAACGGGGTCGGTTCCCGCTGCCGCCGGGTCAGATGGAGAACGATGGGGAGCGCAACGAAGAGGCCCCCAAGCAGGAAGAGCGGCGCGAGCAGTCCCATCGGCTTCCCCGCTTCAGCGCCGGCGCCTGGCGCGGCCCTCGCGCTCCTTGAGGTACTGGAAGAGCGCGAAGTCGAGGGGCGTCGCCGTATCGGCGAAGATGTAGTCCACCCCCCGGCCGCCGAGTCCCGAACGGAGTCCGGCGCAGTGTTCGCGGATCGCCTCCCGGTAGGCGCTTCGGGCCCGCGCCGGCGAGATGTCGAGAAGAGCGCCGGTCTCCAGGTCGACGAAGCGGCTGCCGTGGTCGTCGAAGCCGTCGGCGCCCGCGAGGTCGAGGTCGCGCTCGGCCGGATCGAGGACGTGGAAGGCCATGATGTCGTGACCGCCGGCCAGCAGGCCGTCGAACGCCGCCACGACCTCCTCTGCGGATTCGTAGTAGTCCGAGATCACCGCGACGAGCCCGCGCCGCCCGAGGGCCGCGGCCAGCTGCCTGAGCGGCGCCGCGAGCCCCTCGTCCGGGCCGGGCGGTGAGGCGCTCGAAGGCGGGCGAGCGCGGGCGAGATGCTGGAGCACGGTCTCGAGGTGACGCGCCGAGGGCGGCACGAACTCCACGATCTCGCCTTGGTCGAACAGGCACAGGCCCACCCGGTCGCGCTGGCTCCGGGAGAATGCGGTGAGGCTGCCGGCGAGGAAGCGCGCGTAGTCGAGCTTCGAAATGCCCCGGCAGGCGAAGTCCATGGAGCGCGAAATGTCCACCGCGGCCACGAAGTTGGCGTTCGTGTCCGCCTCGAATTCCTTGACGTGAAACCGGTCGGAGCGGGCGAACAGCCGCCAGTCAAGCCGACGGATGTCATCCCCGGGCATGTACGGACGATGCTCGGCGAAGTCGATGGAGCGCCCCAGGAACGTCGAGCGGTGGAGCCCGCTGATGAAGCCCTGGACGACCATCTTCGCGACGAGGGAAAGGTTGGCGAGCCGGGCGAGGGCCGCCGGGTCGACGAAGCGGGCGGTCGTCATGGGCCGGGTTGGAGTTCGGGCGCCGGATCGGGCAGCGGCCTACATGCGGGAGGCGGGAGGCCGGACTTCTTCGAGAAGGCGCGCCACGATCAGGTCGGAGTCGATCTTCTCGGACTGGGCGTGGAAGTTCGGGAGAATCCGGTGGCGGAAGATGGGTGGGGCAAGCGCCCGAACATCCTCGAACGAGACGTGGTGGCGGCCCCGTATCAGCGCGCGTGCCTTCCCGGCGAGGACCGAGAACTGGGCCGCCCGCACGCTCGCCCCGTACTCCACCTGCTCGGTGATGAAAGGCGGCGCAGCGTCTGTCCGGGGGCGGCTGCGGCGGGCGAGATCCACGGCGTACTCCAGGACCGGCTCGGCCACGGGAACCCGGCGGACCAGCCGCTGAAAGCGGACGAGATCCGCTCCCGAGAGGACGTTTTCCATGGTCTCCGCGCGGTCGGACGTGGTCTGACGGACCACTTCGAGCTCCTCTTCGAGCGGCAGGTACTCGATCACGATGTTGAAGAGAAACCGGTCCAGCTGGGCCTCCGGCAACGGGTAGGTCCCCTCGAGCTCGATCGGGTTCTGCGTGGCGAAGACGAAGTAGGGCTCGTCGAGCGGATAGGTCCGGCCCTGCACCGTGACCTGGTGCTCCTGCATCGCCTCGAGCAGGGCGGACTGCGTCTTGGGCGGCGTCCGGTTGATCTCGTCGGCAAGCACGATGTTCGAAAAGACCGGTCCCGGAACGAACACCAGATTGCGCTTCCCGGTCTTCGGGTTCTCCTGGATGATGTCGGTGCCGGTGATGTCCGAGGGCATCAGGTCCGGAGTGAACTGGATCCGGTGGAAGCGCAGCGCGAGGACCTCGGACAGGGTCTCCACGATGAGGGTCTTGGCCAATCCGGGGACACCGGTGATGATGCTGTTGCCGCCGACGAAGAGCGTCACCAGCACCTGTTCGAGCGCCGCGTCCTGGCCGATGATCCGCTTGCGGATCTCCGTCAGGATGCGGTCGGCGGCGTCCCGGAGGCGCTCCGCGAGCTCGCCGTCGGAAAGGTCGGCGAGCGCATCGGTGGGAGGTTCGACAACGGCGGTCTGGCCGGCCTCGAGGTCTTCAGTCAACAGGGGATCCCTTTCGCGTGTGTGGCAGATCTCAGTGGGTCATGCCGTAGATGACGTAGTTGACGCCCAGCTTGAACGCCTCGTTCGTGAGGGCGACCGGCCAGAAATCGTTTCCCGACCACTCCCAGTAGTCGCCGACGTCATGGTTGTAGTTGGCGATCACGATGAGTCGTCCACTGGGATCGTTGTTCTCGAAATACCCGTAGTAGACCGGGCTCAGGTCGGGGAGGCCGGGGTGCTCGAAGGCCAGGGTCTCGATGTGGAAGAACGCATCGAAGATCGGGTGGGTGGCGTCCAGCCGCACGGCATCGTAGCCGGGAAGAACCCGGTCCATCTGCGCCAGGAAGTTCCCGAGCGCCCGCGGCCGGAAGAAGTCGTCGACAACCAGAAAGCCGCCCTTCAGGAGCCAGGCCCGGAGGTTCTCGGCCTCCTGGTCGCTCGGGAACCAGAACCCGGGTTCGCAGAGATAGGCGAATGGCCGGCGGAAGAGCTCCGCCTCGTTCAGCGATCGGATGCTTCCGCCGCCGACATGCATCTCGATCGAGGTGTACTCGGCCAGGATGCGGGTGAAGTTCTGTTCACCCCACGGATAGTCGTGGTTCCACTTCAGGTCGAGGCCCCAATACTGGGACCGGGTCCGACGATAGGTGGGCGGCTCGAAGCGGATCCGGACGAACACGAAGCGGTCGTCGTAAGGCAGGTTCTCGTAATCGAGCGGGAGCTCCACCGCGTTCGGGTCAGGACGGAAGGTGGCCTGGAGCCGGTCGAGTTCGTCCGGCGTCCGGGTCAGCGTCGGGCGCGCCCCCCCCCCGGAGCCGACCGGCCACCGAACAGCGGGCACCTCGGGCAAGGTGACGGACTGCTGGAGGGAGAACAGGGAGGCGCCGGCCTGCCCGAACGCCGCCAGCCCGGCCACGGCGGCCGTCGCGAGGACGGCGGGAGCGGCCCGCCGGAAGACGCGCTTCACCCTTCCCGCCTCAGGCGCAGCAACAGGCGGAGCGCCGGCTCGTAGGTGGGAGCGACTTCCAGCGCCTCGAGGACGCGGCGCCGCGCCGCAGTGTGTTCGCCGGCCCGGAAATGGGCCGCCGCCAACTGGTGGAGCGCTCCGGCCCGGTCGGGCGGATCGGTGGCCAGCACGGCCTTGCGTTCCCGGAGTTCGATCGCATGGCGGCCGCTGGCGGCAGCAAGGCCGGCGAGCTTTTCGTGGGGGTCGGCGAGGAGTGGATACGCGCCGATCGCAGCCTCAAGCGCCCGGGCGGCGCCCTCCGGGTCCGCGGACGCCGTGCGCATTTCAGCGAGGCGCAGCCAGCCCGCGTAGGCCGCGGGGAACCGGGCCAGGTATCCCGACAGCGCCTTTCGGGCTTCCCCGGGGCGCCCGTTGCGCTCGTGAATCGAGGCCAGGTAGCGGAGCGGACTGTCCGCTCCGCCATAGCTGGGGAGGATCGCCGCCGCCTCTTCGAGATGGTCGGCGGCGTCGGCGTCGCGCCCGGCCTCGAAAAGTGCGATTCCGGCCCGCATCCGGGCCACGAAGTCCTCCGGGGATGCGGCCGCCGTGATGAGCACGGCGTCGAGCTCCGTTCCCGAGACCGCGGGGGGGGGGCGGTCCGACCCGGAGGAGGGCGCCGCTCCGATCGAACGCGCCGCGGCGCCGTAGCGGGCTTCGATCGTGGCGTCCACCGCCGCGTCGAGGGCGGCCGCGTCCATGCCGAGTACCGCGATCAGGGCCTCGCCCGTGTCCTTCCCCTCCCGGAAGGCGCCCAGCACGCCCAGAATCGCGTCGAACCCGTGATCCCGTTCGATCTGCTCGAGAACGAGGGAAGCGTGGAAGTACGAGACCTGGACCTGTCCGGGGAAGGTGGGAAAGGTGAAGCCGTCGTTCAGGTCCTTCACGTCAAGGAGACGCCCGTCGCGGAGGGCGGTGAGGAAGAGCAGGTTGGCTCCGTCTCCGAAGCGCTTGCGCTCCTCCAGCACGCTGAGCCCCTCGGTGAACCACCGCGGCACCCGGTTGTCGGTCATGCCCATCGCCACCGTGTGGCCGAACTCGTGCCAGAAGGTGGACGCCCAGTGGTACTCCGCAACGGGCCGGGCGGAGGGAGACTCCATCGCGATCGTCCGCCCGAAACAGACCCCGTGGGCGCCAATCCCGGTGATGCCGACGGTGCGGACCGAGAAGTCGGCCGACCGGTCGTACATCTCCAGGCGCACCGTGCCCCCGGGCTCGAAGCCGTAGCGGGTCCCGAAATCCTCGAGCGCCTCCCTTGCCAGCTCCTCCACGTAGGGCGCGAGGAGGTCGGCTTCGCTTTCCGGAAGCACGAACTCGAACGGCGGTTTGCGGATCGTCCGGAACCCGTCGAGTTCATCCAGCAGGTCGAGGTTGTTCTTCAGCAGTGCGTCGAACGGGTCGCGCAGGAACGCCGCCTCGAGAACCTCGCGGCCCCGCGCCATGTCGCCGAGGCGAAGGAGATTGAGGCCCAGCAGCCGGGCGGCGGCGGCCGATTCCGGGGACCCCGCCAGCGCATTCCCGGCGAACCCCGCAGCCTCGCGGTAACGGCGCTGACGCTCGGCGGCGCGCCCCAGAGCGACATCCAGGCGGGGATCGCCCGGCCAGGCCGCCGCATAGCGGCCTCGGATGCCTTCGAGTTCGTCGGTTTCGCCGGAGAGGAACGCGAAGGAAGCCAGAGCGGCGAGGGTTTCCGGCGCTCCGGGGGTGGCCCTGACGGCGGCCCGGGCGCGTTCCCCGGCCTCCTCATAGCGCTCCCGCTCCAGCAGCCGCTCGACCTCCAGGGCCCGCGCCGGAGGGAAGTCCGGGTTCACGGCGAGCGCCATTTCCAAAGGGTCCGCAATCTCCATCGCCGCCGCGGGGCCGCCCGGCGACGCTCCGCCAACTCCCGGGCGCCGGATGCGCGCCGCTCCCACCAGCGCCCGAGGATGCCTCGGGTTCTTCGAAAGGACCGAGGCGAAGCTGTCCCCGGCCTCGGCGGTGTTGAACTTGTCGAACAGCAACTCGCCCGCCGCAAGGACCGGAAGCGGATCGTGCGGATCGAGCGCCGCAGCCTCGTCGAAGACCCGAAGAGCGTCCCGGAAGAGGCCCGAACTCTGGAAACCGAGCGCAACCGCCGCCTGCCCCACCGCCGTCAGGGCGCGTGGCGAGAGCGTTCCCGGCGGCGATCGGTTGTAGGCATCCAGCACCTCGTCCAGCCGGGCGAGACCGGCGGCCCGCTCCCCGAGGCGCAACTCCAGCCGGCCGAGCAGTCCGGACACCTCGACCGAGGTGGAGGGATCGGCTTCGTCTGCCGCTTCCCGGGCGCGGGTGAGGGCGGCTCGCGCCGCCTCGCCGGCGCCCGTCTCGAGGTGGATGTGAGCCTCGGCCACGAGGATCTCCGGTTGGTTCCCCGCCGGCGCGAGGGCCTCGAGCGCCTCCGGGTAGGCCCCGGTCAGGCGGAGAGCCTCGGCAAGCCCGAGACGCGCCGGCGCCGAGGCGGGATCGCGTCCGAGCGCCTCCCGGTACAGCTTCATGGCCTCTTCATAGCGGCCGGCCCGCAGCGCTTCCGCGCCGGCCGCGGTCGGCTGTTGGGCGGCGCTGACGACCGGAAGGAGGAGGGCCAGCGCCGCGCCGGGAAGCTCCCCGGCGCGAAGAAGGAACGCGCGCCCGTGGTCCGGCCTCATGCGGGCCCCGACCTCCCCTGAGCTCCCCCGGGCGTCTTGGCCGGAGGATCGCTCTCGCCGCGAAGCCGCGCGATCTCCTCGGTGATCCCGGCGATTTCCAGGAGCAGGGTTTCCAGTTCCGCGAAGTAGGCGCCTTCGGGGATCGCCCCACGGACGTTCCGCAGCTCGTCCACCCGGGCCGCGAGCTCCTCCCGCCGCGCGAGCAGGCTCCGGATCGCCGCATCCTCCTCGCCGGCAGCGAGGACGGACTGCTCCGTCGTGGCGAGGAGGGGCGTCCGCGAGGCCAGCACGCCGTCCGTCCCCGCCTCGGTCTTCGGATCGCCGCTCCCGACTCCGTCGCCGTTGTCGTCGAGCACCGCGTGCTCGGTCCGCAGCAGACCGTCGCGGTCAAAGTCGCGCTCCACCGCGTCGCGCGCGTAGACGAAAGCCTCGAGCGCGGACAGATTTCCGTCCCGGTTCCGGTCAGCTTCACCCCCGACGAAGGCGGCGACGAAGTGCTCCGGGAAGCGGGTCTCGTTCGTCTCCCGGGCCCGGGTTGCCGCCAGGATCACCCGTCCCGGTCCGGAAAGCGCCGGCACGAAGGCGCCCGCCGCGCTTCCGAGGTGTGCGACGGTGACCGGCGCCGCGGTCGCCCGGGCAAGGATGTCCCGAAGGTTCTCGGGCGAGAGATCCGGGCCGGGGAGATTGAACCGGGGGCGCGGCCCGCCGCTTCCGTGTCCGATGAGGACCACAAGCAGCCCGCCGCCCTCGGCGATGTCACCTCCGGCGGCAACAAGCTGGGCTTCGAGTTCGTCGCGCGTGCTGCGGCCGCGCGGCGCGCACGGCCGAGGCGCCGATGGCGGCGCCTCCTCGGGGCGCTCCACCACGAGCCGCACCGTTGGCGGCGCCGGCGCCGCGGTCAACGCCTCGCAGAGCGCGGACGCCCAGCCGGTGAACCGTTCGCGATGTTCGGGCGAGCCCCCCACGCCGGCGGCCACGACCACAGCGAGCGTCAGGGCCGAAGTCACGGGAGTCCGCCCATGGCCCGCAGCGCCCATTCCACGCCCAGGAACCCGAACAGCAGCAGAAAGAGGAGGGGCGCGTTCCAGAGCTCCCGCCGCTCGATCACCGTGGCGCCCGACCGGGACAGGCTGAGCCGCTCGACGAGGTTGTCAGCCTCCTCCCGCGCGATCAGCGCGCCTCCGGTTTCCCGGGCGATCCGCTCCAGCAGCTCCCGGTTCGACTCCGCGTTGAAGTACTCGTCGTCAGGCGGACCGGCTTCGAAGAACGCGCTCGCGGGTTCCCGTTCGGAGCGGTCGGCGAAGCCGGCGCCCCCGGCGCGCGCCTCGATGGCGTGGATTCCCGCCGTCTCCACCACGACCGAGCCGACGTACTCCCCGTCCGCCTGTCCGCCCCAGAGAAGGGGTACGGCCTCGACCACACCGTCGGGGCGCGTCACTGCAGCCTCGACCACGACGTCGTTCACGGCGAGAAACGAGGCGTCCTCCACCCGGGCCCGAATGGTCACTGCTTCCCCCGGCGAGGGCCGCGACGGATCAACAGCGACCTCGAGCCGGCGCGGCGCCTCCGCGGCGAGCCAGCGCAGAAGCCGGCGCCAGAACTGCTCGTGCGTGGGATCGTCCACCGCGACTTCGGCCCCCATCTGCCACAGCCAGAGATCCTGCACGGTCAGGCTGGCGGCGCGGCCGCGTCCGAAGCGCTGGGTGAGAAAGACCGGCTCCCGCGTCCCGTCGGCGCCGACGCCCTCGAGAAGGGTCACGGCGCCGGGCTTTGGCGCCGCCGTGAGGTTCACACTGGAGAGCAGCGGCAACGTGCGGTAGCGGTCCTGGTTGACGAGCGGATCCTGATCGAGGCGCACCACCGGATGGGTGCGTCCGGCGCGCGTGGGCGCGATCGCCAACTGGCGGAAATTCCTCTCCGCCACGGATGGCCCGGAGCTGCTCCCGTCCGGCGCCTCCGTCCCGCCGTCCGCTCCCGTGAGCGCCAGCGGCAGAATTTCCGCGATCGGGGTCCCTCGGTAGCCGCCGGCGTGATAGGACTTTCCGCTGCCGAGCGTCAACAGTCCGCCACCGCGCCGGCTGACGAGGTCGCGGAGCATGTTGAGCTGGTCCTGGGTGAAGAAGCTGGCCTCCACACTGCCGAGGATCACTCCCGCGTAGCGGAAGAGCTCCTCCCGGGTGTCCGGAAACCCCCCGGCGAGTTCCTGTTCGTCGGTCACCTCGACCCGGTAGAACTTCCCTTCGGCGGTGCGCACCAGACCGGCCACGCGGAGCTGCCCGTCTCCGTGCACCGCCCGGCGCACGTACTTGAACTCCCAGCGCGGCTGGCCTTCGAAGTACAGGATGGGCACGACGCGTTCCTCGACGTGGAGAAGGGCCGTGCGCTCGTTGTTGCGGGTGACCGTCTCCCCCGGCGCCGGCGCCACGCGCACCCGGAAGCGCCGGGGTCCGGCCTCCTCGGTGGGGGCGAGCACCGTGATCGCGGTCTCCACGTCGTCCTGGTCGAAACGGACGGTCTCGACCGAGGCGATCCGGCCCTCATCCAGAACCTCGACCCGCGCGACCTGTCCTCCAAGACCGCGCGCCCGGATCGGGATGCGCACCTCGAGCAGCGAACCGCGCAGCACCCGATCCGGCGCGTCCAGGGCGCCCACTTCGAGGTCGACATCAAACCTCGGGCTGCCAAGCGGCACCGGGAAGACGCGGATGCCGCGCGCCCGAAGGTCGAGCAAAACCTCGTCGAGTCCTTCCCCGGCGTCTTCTCCGGCGCCGTCGGTCAGCAGCACCAGTCCCGCGAGGGGCTGGGACCCGAGGCGGTCGGCAGCTCCGGAAAGCGCCGCGGCGAGATCGGTGCGCTCTCCGGCGAAGCGGAGTTCCGCCGGGGTGGCGACCGGCCCCGCCGAGTCGGCGAAGCGCAGATAACGGACGACGAACGTCTCCCGAAGGGCCGGTCCGAGCGCGTCCGCGGCCCCTGCCGGGTCTTCAGCGAACGCGGCGAGAAGCAGCTCGGCGCGGCTGGCCTCGCCGCCCGCCTCGTCGCGAATCCGCATGCTGGCGGAGTCGTCGAGCAGCACCCCCACGAAGTTCTCCTGCGGCACGACGAGGGACAGGACCAGCGTGGGCTGGAACAGGCAGAGGAGCAGCACGGCGAACGCCGCGGTCCTCAGAGCCGCGAGGAGGAGACGGCGCGCCGAGGAAAGCCGCCGGGGCGGAACCCGGTATCCCAGCAGGAGCCAGACAGAGACCGCAGTCAGAGCCACGGCCGCGCCGTACACGACCCAGGGAGCGGCCAGGGTCACCTCTCCCTCGGCAAAGGCCACCGGCGGGCTGCCCAGCAGCCACTCCACGGCAGCAGACAAGGAAGCGACGACCTCGGGCGGGAGCGGGCGGGGAGGTTCCGGGCGGTTGCGCGGGCGTCAGTGCGTCATCGCATAGACGATGAAATTGATTCCCATTCTGTAGGCGTAGGTGGAATAGGGGAGCGGGTAACGAGGGTTCTCGGCCCATTCCCAGGCATCGCCCAGGTCGGTGTTCCAGTTCACCAGGACCATGAGCCGCCGGTCGTCGTCGAAGATGCCCCGGACCATCGGGACGCGCCCGTCGCGCTCCCAGGTCGGCCCGCCCCGGATGCCGGCCCCGACGTTCGGCACCTGGACGATCCTTTCGATCCGGTAGACGGAACGAAAGACGGGGTGGTCCAGCGGCACCTCCTCGATCGGGCGCCCGGGAAGCACGCGCCCGATTTCATAGGCGAAATTGGCCCACTGGCTGGATCCCCAGAAATCGTCCACCACGAGGAAACCGCCGGCGTGGAGATACCGGCGAAGCCCGAGCACCTCTTCGTCGGTCATGTGCATGAACCCGACCTCGACCGCATAGAGAAACGGAAAGCGCCCCAGGTCCGGATCGGTCAGCAGCACCGCGTTCTCGTACTCGTAGGAGTTCAGACTGGTGAGCCGGCGAAGGCCGATCAGGAACTGGCGATCCGCCTTGGGATAATCGACGAACCAGCCCTGATAGCCGCCGTATCCGGAATAGGCGGCGCGGGTGAAGTAGAAGTCGTGCGGCGGCGCCCCGGCGCCGGCCAACGGGCCGGAGGGATCGCCGAGCGCGTCGGCCAGCATGGCCCGGAGCGCCCTCGGGGAGGGCTGGGCTCCCACGCGGCGGGCCGCGCCGGATAGAAGGGCGGCGCCGCTGCGCCATGGTGGCGGAGGAGGTTGGGGAGCCGTCCACCCCCGCTCCGTGTCGACGCGGAGCAGGCGCCCCCAGGCTGCGTGGCCGGCGGCGACCAGTCCGGAAACGAGGCAGGCTCCGAGCAGAACGGACAGAGAGCGCGGCACGACGTTTCATGCAGGGTATCGCGGCAGGCGGCGCCAAGAGGCGCCGCCGGGGCCGCTGGTACCATCCCGCCGCCTGGCGGGCGCCGGTTCTCGGGGTCCTTGCGACTTCGGCGCCGGCTCCTGCCGGCCCCGGGCTTCCGGGGCCTTCGCACTCCCGAAGGAGGTGACAGCTTGCGGAACGTGCTGCCGATGACGGCCCTGGCTGCTGCGATTGGATGGGGGTGCGGCGCGCCGGACGGTGACGGGTCCATCGAAGCCCCGACCGAGGCCGCTCCGTTCGTTCCCGGGCCGCCGGAGGACTTCGAGCGGCCGGTGATCCCCGCCGACAACCCCCAGACGCCGGAAAAGGTCGCGCTCGGCAAGCAGCTCTACTTCGACGCCCGCCTTTCGGCGGACGGGAGCCGTTCGTGTTACTCCTGCCACCTCGTGGAGAACGGACTGACCGACGGCAAACCCGTCGCGGAGGGAGCCCTCGGAAGGGTGCTCACCCGATCCAGCCCGACGCTGTGGAACATCGCCTATCACAGCGATTTCTACTGGGACGGGCGGAGCGGCTCGCTCGAAGCGCAGGCGATGGCAGCCTGGACGGGCGGGAACATGGGGGCAGACGCTGAAGCCGTGGTTGCTGACCTGAATGCAATCGCCGGCTACCGGGAGCAGTTCGAGGCGGTCTTCGGGGGTCCGGCCACGCCCGAAAACGTCGTCGGGGCCATCGCCGCCTTCGAGCGGGAAGCGTTCTATTGCGGCGACACGGTCTACGACTCCTGGCGTCGCGGTGAGGCGAGCGCGATTTCCGTAGAAGCGATGCGCGGCGCGGAGCTCTTCACCGCCGGAGCGGGCTGCGCCACCTGTCACAGCGGCGTGCTGTTCACCGACATGAAGTACCACAACGTCGGGATCGGCATGGATGCAGAGGAGCCCGATCTGGGCCGAGGGCGGGTCACCGAGGACGAAGCGTGCAGCACAACGGAAGACGAGCCGTGCCAGGGCGCCTTCAAGACCCCGACGCTCCGTGACATCTCGAAGAGCGCCCCCTACTTCCACGACGGAAGCGTGGCGACCCTCGAGGAAGCGGTGCGGCTCATGGCCAGCGGGGGGCTCGACAACCCCTTCATCGACAGGGACGAGCTGCAGGACCGGAACCTCGACGACGCGCAGATCGCCGACCTCGTCGCGTTCCTCGGGACGCTGGACTGCCAGAGCGGCCCGGCGATTTTCGCCGCGCCCGACCTCCCGGAGTAGATGACCGGGCGCCGATTCTGGCGATGGTCCTGATCACGCTCCTTGCCTGGAACGCAACCGTGAGCGTCTGACTTCCCGCCCGGGTCCCGGACGCCGATGAACCCTCCGGACCCATCGCCCCCCGGAGCCGCCGCCGGTAGAATTCGACTTTCGCGCACGATGCCGCTCCGGGGTGGCCGGCGCTGCTTCCATCGGTTCAGGCCGGCGGATGGGGCGGGCTGGCCGGAGCGCGCCAGAGCCGGCCGGGAGCGTTCCCGGCGAGAGCGACGCCAGATGAACATCGCATTCGAGGGACGCGGCGACCGGTGGAGCGGCGCCGCCGAAAAGGCCGAACCCGGCGACAAGGACAAATTCCAGCCGTGGTCGGTCCGGGTCTCGACGACCGGCGGAGAGACGGTGGAAGGGGTGATGCTCGTCACCGATCTCGCCGCCGAGAAGGCGGAGGCGGATGCCGGGGGCGCCGCCGGCGCCCTGGGCCAGGCCTTCTCCCGGGCCCTTCAGGCCGAGCTGGGGTTACGTCCGCTGCGCTCCGGGTTCCGCTTCGTCGTCGATCACCGCTGGGTTGTGGGCTATTCCCGGCCAGGGGGCGGCGGAGGGGGATCGAGCGGGGCGTAATAGCCCTGGCGGGCGCGAACCACCGCTTTCCGCAGGTCGCGGCGCAGCACTTCGACCTCGATCTCCCGGTAACGGCCATCGCGCCGGGTGTTCGTCGAAACGTAGCCGAGGCTGTACTGGCTGTACAGCTCGTCCAGGATCCGGTCGTACAACTCGTCGAGCTGGTCCAGGTCGCCGGCGAGCTCGTAGGACCCGCCGGTCGCGTCCGAAATCGCCCGCAGGAACCGGGAGTTCTGGAACACCTGCGCGTGACGGGCGCGATTCCCGAAGTGGATCGAATGGATCGTGGCGTCGCTCAGCCTCACGAGGTCGAGCGCCTCGGAGAACACGAGGGTGGAGCGTGAATCCTCTCCGTCGCTGAAGACGGCCAGCGTCTTCCGCCCGTCGTAGTCGTAGACCCGATCGAGGAAGGTGGCGACGGCGTCGTAGAGAGCCGTCCACCCGTCCGCCTCGATGTCGTAGATGCGGTTCGCGATGGTGCGCTGGTCGTCCGAGGAGTACTCGGACAGCCAGATGCTCTCGTCGAAGCTGATGACAAGGAGGTGCTCGGTCCGCGGGATGTTGTTCAGGAACTTGATGGCCGCTTCCTGGAGGAGCGGCATGTCCTGCTCCATGCTGCCGGAGGCGTCGAGGAGCAGGCCGATCACCTGCCTCCGGGACAACTCCTCCTTTTCCTCCGGCGGGAGGTCGACCCAGGACTCCTCGAGCCCGGCCCCGAAGACGAGGATCTCCTGCTCCACCCCGTCCTCGAGAATGCGAAAATCGGAGGCCTCCAGATCGGTGATGAACGCATCGTCGTTGGAGATGACCGCCACCGGTACCGAGACGAGCTCGATCCCGGACTCGAATCGGTAGATCTCGGGCTGCTGCGCGGCGAGGCCGGGTCCCGGGGCCACGAGCGCCGCGAGAGCGCAGAAAGCTCCCCGGCGACGATACCCCGAGCCGCATCTCATGCGTGCGATTGTATGGACGGTTCTGCCCGGGCGCAGACGGCGCGGAGACCCGCCCAAGCCTCCGTGCGCCCGCCGAGCGGCGCCCGTCGGGAGCGACCGGCGTCAGACCAGGCCGCGGACGGTGCGGAGAGCCAACCCGACCCGGTTGAAGGGCGGCATGACGTAAACCCCTTCCGCCAGATCGCGCGCCGCCCGCACCATGTCGCGCGCCACGGACACGCCGACGGCGCGGGCGGCTTTTTTGGTGCGGGCCCCAGCCAGCCGTGTGCGCACCCCTCTCGGAACGGTCATCCCGGGCACCTCGTTGTGCAGGAACTCGGCGTTCCGGTGGCTGACCAGCGGCAGCACGCCGACGAGGACCGGGACCCGGAACGCTGCGATGCGGCCGAGAAACGCATCGAGCAGCCGTTGGTCGTAGATCGGCTGCGTCATCGCGTAGGCCGCGCCCGAGGCCACTTTGCGTTCGAGGTGCGCGATCTCGCGATCGAGATCCGGCGCCGCCGGGTTCACGCCGGCGCCGACGCAGAAGGGAAGGGCGCCGGCGAGGCGGTTCCCGGCCAGGTCGAGACCGCGGCGCAGGTTCGTCACCAGACGGATCAGCCCCACCGAGTCCATGTCGAACACAGCCGTGGCGTGCGGGTAATCGCCCAGCTTGGGAGGGTCTCCGGTGACTGCGAGGACGTTGCCGATGCCGAGCGCGTGCGCGCCGAGCAGGTCGGCCTGGATCCCGATCAGGTTGCGGTCCCGACACTGGTAGTGCAGGATGCTCTCCACGGCTCCGTCCCGTTCCAGGAGCGCAGCGAACGCGATGGCGCTCATGCGGGCGCTGGCGCGGGGTCCATCGGCCACGTTGACGAACTGAACCCCGGCGTCGGCCATCTTCCGCGCCCGGCGGAGAAGGGCGCGGGGGGAGCCGCCCCAGGGCGGATCCAGCTCGACGGAGACGGCGAATTCCCCGGCGGCCAGCGTTCGCGCCAGCCGGGAACGCGGCGCCGCGGGAGCCTCGGCCTCGACGGCGGACCCGGACGCGCTGCTCGCCGTGGGCGGGATCACCGCGCTCCGCGTCCGCGACCCGGCGGAAGCCGCGCGGACCACGCCGGCGATTGCGGCGACATGTTCCCCCGCGGTCCCGCAACAGCCTCCGATCAGCGAGACGCCGAGCCGCAGATAGCGGCGCGCATAGTGGGCGACATAGTCCGGGGAGCTCGGGTAGAGGAAGCGGCCCTCCACGCGGTCCGGGATTCCGGCATTCGGCTGTGCCACGAGCGGCACGTCCACAGCGGGGCGCATCGCCTCGAGCGCAGTCAGGGTCGTCGCCGGTCCGACCCCGCAGTTCGATCCCACCGCGTCGGCGCCGGCAGCGGCGAGCCGCATGGCCACCCGCGAGGCGGGTGTCCCGAGCCGGGTGCGTCCGTCTTCGGTAAACGTCATCACCACGATCGTCCCCAGCTCGGGCGCCACTTCCCGGGCGGCGGAGAGAGCGAGAAGGGCTTCGCCCAGGTTCGTGAAGGTCTCGAGCAGGAGGGCGTCCACCCCGGGCGCAAGCGCCGCGATCTGTTCCACGAACGCGCTGCGGATCGGGCCGGAAGCCGCCTCGTCGAACGGATCCGGGGTCTTTCCCGTCGGCCCCACCGCCCCGAGAACGACGCGGGGGCTGCCGGAGGCGGTTCGCGCCACCTCGGCGCCGGCCCTGTTGATCGCGGCGACCGCGGCTCCGAGGCCGTGGCGCTCCAGCTTGATGCGGTTCGCCCCGAAAGTGTTCGTGCTGATCAGCTCGGCGCCGGCAGCGAGATGGGCGGCGTGAACAGCGCGCACCCGGTCCGGTTCGGAACGGTTCAGGTTGTCGAACGACCGGTGCGACGGCACGCCGCTCAGATACAGCGCGGTGCCGACGGCCCCGTCGCCAACGCGCGGCCGCTCACGAAGAAACTCGCGGAGCTCGGCCGGGCGCATCGCGGGCATTATGGCCCTCGCCGTCCCCGGATGCCCCCTCCGGACCGTCCGTTCGGATGGCTCGCCCCATCCCGGCGGGCCACGGTTTTCTTGCTCGGCGCATGGCCTAGACTCCGCGCCGTCCCATGGTCCGCCGCCTCGAAGATGCCGTGCGCGCGGCGGCAGCGGCGGCCGGAGTTCCGGCCGTGGACGCCACGGCCGAGGTCCCGCCTTCGGCAGACCTCGGAGACGTGGCGTTTCCGACGGCCTTCCGGATGGCGCCGCGGCTCGGCCGGTCGCCCCGGCTGATCGCCGCGGACCTCGCCCGGGCGCTTGGGGAGCTGCCCGAAGTCCGGCGGGTGGATGTCGCCGGGGCGGGCTACGTCAATGTCTTCGTCCATCGGGGGGCCTGGCTGGAACGCGCCCGGAGCGGGCCCGACCTCGGAGCTCCCGACGGCGTCCACATCGTCGAGCACACGAGCATCAATCCGAACAAGGCCGCGCACATCGGCCACTTGCGAAATGCCGCGCTCGGGGATTCGTTTCAGCGCATCCTGCGCTTCCTCGGGCGCCGGGTGGAGATTCAGAATTACATCGACGACACCGGCGTGCAGGTAGCGGACGTCGCGCTGGGCTTCATCCGGCTTCGCGGCGCCGACCTCGCGGAGGTGGAACGGCTCGCCCGGCAGCCCCGTTTCGACTACGTCTGCTGGGACCTCTACACCGAGGTGTCGCAGTGGCTCGAGTCCGACCCGGACGGGCCTCGCGCCCGCCGGGAAGCCCTCCACGGACTCGAATACGGCGAGGAGCCCTGGTCCTCCATCGGCGCGGCGATTTCCGCCGCCATTTGCCGACGCCACCTCGAGACGATGGACCGGATGGGCGTCCGCTACGACCTCCTCGCCTGCGAGAAGACCATCCTCCGGCTCGAGCTGTGGGAGAGCGCCTTTCGTCTCCTCCGGGATCACGAAGCCATCCGGCTCGCCGAAGAGGGAAAGAACCGCGGCTGCTGGGTCATGGACACCGACCTCGCCCAGGACGGCCAGAAGGTGATCGTCCGCTCGAACGGGACGGTGACCTACGTCGGGAAGGACATCGCCTACCAGATGTGGCAGCTCGGCCTCCTCGACCGCGCCATGCGGGCCCGACGCTTCCACGACTATCCGGATGGAAGCACCGCCTGGATCACCACCGACGAGGCCGGAGAGACGGACGCTCCGCCGTTCGGCAATGCGGCCCTGGTCCACCACGTCATCGATGCCCGCCAGTCCTACCCCCAGAAGATCGTGCAGGAGTCGGTAGCGCGGGTGACTTCGGACCAGGACCGCGCGCGCACCCGGCACTTCACCTACGAAATGGTGTCGCTGAGCCCGGCCACGGCC
Organism: Vicinamibacteraceae bacterium; assembly: GCA_012271265.1. GTDB lineage: Bacteria > Acidobacteriota > Vicinamibacteria > Marinacidobacterales > Marinacidobacteraceae > JAAXGQ01. The sequence goes on along the minus strand of JAAXGQ010000023.1, from coordinate 4,262 downwards.
GCCGCGCTCGGATTCGGCGGGTCCAGCGAAGAGGGCGGCGCCATCGAGGTCTCCGGGCGCAAGGGGATCGGGGTCAAGGCGGATGACCTCCTGGATGCCCTTACCGATCGGGCCGCGACGGAAGTGGACCGCCGCAACCCGGACCTGCCAGAGGCGGAGCGCACCGGCCTGGCCCGCGATATCGCCGTGGGCGCCTTGCGCTTTCTGATGGTGCGGGTCACCAAGACCCAGATCATCGCGTTCGATCTCGACGAGGCCCTCGCGTTCGAGGGGGCGACCGGCCCCTACCTCCAGTACGCCGCGGTCCGGGCCGCCCGGATTCTGGAGCGGGTGGGCCGGGAGTCGCGGCCCCATTCCCCTTCCCCGCCAGCGGACCTCGACGCCCGCCTCGATCGGCTTTCCGCGCAGGAGGCCGGCCTCCTCTGGACGATGATGCGCGAGGCTGCCACGGTCGGCGCGGCGGCTGGGCAGGCCGCCCGGGCGGAGGACCCCCACGTTCTCGCGCGCTGGGCCTACGAGGGCGCGCAGCGGTTCAACAACTTCTACCACCGGTACCAGGTTGCCGGGGAGGCGGACGGGAACGCCCGCGAGCTCCGAGGGTTCGCGGTGGAAGCCTTCCTCGCCGGCCATCGGACGGCCCTGGACCTCCTCGGGATTCCGATCCCGGAGCGCATGTAGTGGCGGACACGATCACGGGACAGGAAGCAGGTCCTCCGTGAACGCGGGCGAGAGCCCGCGCCGGCTTCCTCGCCGCTGGCGCCGGCTGCTCCGGCTGCTTCGGAGCGCCGCGGTCGGGGCCGGGGTGGGTTGGGTCCTTTTCAGCTACGTGGCGCAGGTGTTTCGCATCGAGGGGGAGAGCATGTCCCCGTCCCTCAGGCCAGGCGAGCGGGTCGTGGTCGACAAGCTCGGCTTCCGGCTGGGGACGATCGAGCGCGGCGACGTGCTCGTCTTCCGCCTTCCCGGAGACGAGCAGGCCACGATGGTGAAGCGGGTGGTCGGCCTCCCCGGAGAGACCGTGCAGTTCGAGGGCAACGAGATCACGGTGATGCCGTCGGCCCCGATGGGCCCCGAGGCCCGATCCGTCTTCGTGGAGGACGGCCACTTCTTCGTAGCCGGCGACAACCGGCCGCGCAGCAGCGACAGCCGCCGCTTCGGCCTCCTCGCCGAGGACGCCGTCATCGGTCGGGCGGTCTTCCGGGTGGCTCCCCCGGGCCGGATCCGACCGGCGCCCCAATGAGCGCCCTGGCTCCAGAGGCGCTCCCCGCGCCCGCCGCCGTGCGTCGTCTGGCCCTTCTCGACGAAGGCTTTCTGACGGAGTGGGTGGAGGACCCGGAACGCTTCGCGGATCTCCTTCCGAATCCCTTCCCGATCCCGGACCCGCTCCCTTCCCGCTTTGCGGCAGACGCTCCGGCCCGCCTGGCGCCCCGGGACGCCGTCGTCCGACTGATCGAAGGGACGAACCGCTCCCTTGGAGGAGACGCGGCGTGCCGGGCCGCAGCCCGGGGGCTTCGGGATCCACGGGCACTTGCCGTGGTCACCGGGCAGCAGGCGGGGATCTTCGGCGGGCCCCTCTACTCGCTGGCCAAGGGGCTCTCGGCGGTCGCCCTCGCGAGGCGCCTTCAGGATCGCACCGGCCGGCCGGTGGTCCCCGTCTTCTGGATCGAGGGCGATGACGCCGACTTCGAGGAAATCCGCAGCACGACCGTCCTCGACGCCGGCGGCGCCCCGCACGGGATCCGGATCGGAGCGGACGACGACCTGTCGGGGGCGCCAGCGTTCCGCCGCCGACTCACCGACGACGCCGGCGCGCACATCGACGAACTCGCTTCGGTTCTGCCTCCCACGTCGTTCACCGGGCCTCTCCTCGCGGATCTTCGACACGCCTACGCGCCGGGGGCGTCCCTGACCGGGGCGTTCGGCCGCTTCCTGCTGCACATCACCCGGGGCGCCGGCCTCGTGGTCATGGACCCCACGGACGGGGCCATGAAGGAGTTGGCGCTCCCCGTCTTTCGGGAGGCTCTCCGGGATCACCACGAGGCGCGCGGACGGATCGAACGGCAGACGACCCGCATCGCCGCCGCAGGTTTCCGTCCACAGGCGGCACCGGAGGGTTACGGCGTCTTCCACCTCGACGCGTCGGGCGCGCGGAAACGGCTGGCGCACTCCGCGCCGCTCGAGAGCGCCGAGGACAGTCCCAGCGCCGCGGTCCTGCTCCGTCCGCTGGTGCAGGACTACCTGTTGCCGACGGTCGCCTACGTCGGAGGCCCGGCGGAAGTGGCCTATCACGCCCAGATCGGTCCGCTCTACGACCTCCACCAGATCCGCCGCCCCTTCATTGTTCCCCGGCACCTGATCGCGGTGCTCACCCGTTCCGCAGCGCGGGTCCTTGACCGGGACGGCATCGCCTTCGACGAACTCTCACGAGGCGACGAGTCGGCTCTGAACCGCATTCTGGCCGACCCGGCGGCGCAGGCCGCGCTCGGTCGGGCGAAGGGCGCGGTGCGGGGCAGCCTGCGCGAGGTCGAGGAGGCTCTCGCGGCGCTCGACCGGAGCCTTCGAGCGGCGGCCCGGCAGACCACCGGGAGGATCCTCGCCATTCTGGGAAAGCTGGAGGGGAAGAGCGTGCGGGCCGCGAAACGCCTCGCTGCCGAGCGGCGGGCGCGCTTTCTGAAGGCGCGGGAGTTCCTGTTCCCTGGCGGAGTCCCTCAGGAGCGGCGGCTGAGCCCGCTGGTCTTCCTGAATCTCTTCGGCCCGGAGTTCCCGCGCTGGCTGCTCGGCGCCCTTCTGAGTCCCGACGCCGATCGCACAAAGCGCAACCTGCTCTTCCGCTGACCGCGCCCGGGGGGCGCCGGTCTCCTGACCCTGACGGGCCGCGTCCGGGGAGAAGCGGCGCGCTCCAGGGTCAGAGGAGGAGGCGGCGGAGCAGGGTGGCGGCCCTCCTTTCCGGGATGCCGCGGCGGCGGGCGTAGTCGCGGAGCTGGTCGCGGGCGATCCGGCCCACGGAGAAGTAGCGGGCCTCCGGGCTCCCGAAGTACAACCCCGCAACGGAGGCGGCGGGGTGGATCGCGAAGCCGTCCGTGAGCCGCACCGGGAGGACCGCTTCGGCATCGAGAAGGTCGAAGATCTCCCGCAGGATGCTCAGATCGGGCGTGGCCGGATAGCCGGGCGCCGGGCGGATGCCTCGGTAGCGCCCGCGGATGAGCTGGGCCGGGGTCAGGTCCTCGGACGCCCCGTAGCCGAGATCCCGCCGCGCCCGCTCGTGAACCATTTCCGCAGCGGCCTCGGCGAGGCGGTCGGCGAGGGCCCGCAACATGATCGCCCGGTAGTCGTCCCCATCCGCTTCGGCCTCGGCGACGAGCCGGTCGAGTCCAATCCCCGCGGTCACGACGAACAGCCCCATGGTGTCCGGGCCTTCTGGCCCTGGCCGCCCGCCCTCTCCCCCGGCAAGGAAATCGGCGACCGCGAGGCGCGGTCCGGGACGGTCCTCCTGCTGCCGCAGCGTGGGCAGGCGCGCCCGGGGCGCTCCCACCGCACTCTCCCGATCCCAGACCAGGATGTCGTCCCCCTCCGAGACCGCCGGAAAGAAACCGTAGACAGCGGCGGCGCGGAGACCGCCGCCCCCTGCCAACTCCGCGAGAAGAGTCTTGCCGGCGGCGAAAACCTCCTTTGCGGCCGCGCCGACCTCGGGCCGATCGAGAATCGCCGGGAAGGCGCCGCGCATTTGCCAGGCATGGAAGAACGGTGTCCAGTCGACGTAGGGAATGAGGTCTTCCAGGGGGATCCCGGGGAGACGTCGGGCGCCGAGAAAAGCCGGGAGAACATCCGGGGCGCGCGAATAGCGCGGCGCGCGGGCGCGGCTTCCGGCGAGGGTCAGCAGCGCGCCCCGGGCGCGTCGGGCGGCGCCGCGCAACCGCCGCTGGCGGCGCTCGTTGGCCTGGACGAAGCGGTCACGGTCTGCTGAGAGCAGCGAGCGAACCACGGTGGAGGCGCGCGAGGCGTCCGCCACATGAACCACCGGCTCCCGGCGGGCCGGGGCGATGCGCAGCGCGGTGTGCCGGGCCGAGGTCGTCGCGCCACCCACCAGCAGCGGGAGACGCACACCGCGGCGGGCCATTTCCCGGGCGAACCGCTCCATTTCGTCGAGCGACGGCGTGATCAACCCGGAGAGACCGATGAGCGCGGCCCCGGTTTTCCGCGCCTCCGCGAGGATCCGGTCCGCCGGCGCCATGACGCCGAGGTCGCGCACCTCGTAACCGCCGCAG
>JAAXGQ010000244.1 GCA_012271265.1 Vicinamibacteraceae bacterium | reverse complement strand
CACTGGACGGCCCCGGCGATGGCGGTGGCCACACGGCGCGTCCGGTTTCTCCCCGGAGGGGATGGGAGCAAGGCCCGCGATCCGGCGCTGGGTACGCTGGTTGGGCTGTGGGGATGCGACCTGGACGCCTTCCGGGAGCGGTTGGCGGCCACACCCGAGGGGCGGGAAAACGTTCTGACGGTGTGGAACCGGGAGCGCGGGGCGGGGCGGCTGTGAACGGCTGGCCAGAGGGCGGCCCCGCCCCCGTCCCTGACGGCTTCGAGGCTGGCGGCGAGGCCCGACCCCCCCGGAACGGGGCGGAATCCTTCCCCGAGGCCGAACGCTGCCGCGCGAAGGGATGCACGGCCCGCAAGGCGCGGCACGGCGTGGGGCGGTGCGAAGAGCACTTCCGGACGCTGTGCGGATTCTACGGCGACGGCAACCCGAAGGCCGCCAGCGTCCGGAACATGAACCCCAGCGAATGGGCGCGGGTGCGACGGGCGCTGAGGGCGCGGGCGAAGGCCGCCGACGGCATCGGCGGCGCTGGCAAGGCCGCAACTTCCGCCAGCGCCCCGGATGCCGCGAGCGGCGGCCCGGCGGAACTGGCGGGGGATGCCGTCCGCGAGGCGATCTGGACACGGAACCGCACGGCCCGCGCGGAGGCGGACGCTGCCCCGGTGGAAACCGCCGAACGGCTGGCCGTGCTTCCATGGCTGGCCGACAGGCTCAGCGCATGGCCCGACCCGTGGGCGGACGGTTCCCCGTTCGTGGACGGACCGGACAGCCCAACCGTCCGCCCCGCCCTCCGGGAGGCCTACCGGGCGGATGAAGCGCGCAGCCACCTGTCCGGCATCGGGGGGGGGGCGTACAGGAGCCTCCCCGAGTGGGTGCGCGGGGAAGCGGCGCGGCTGGCAATCGACGGACTGGCGGCGCTGCCCGAGGCCCCGGACTCGGAATCCGGCTTGAGCCTATTGGCGGCGGCGGGGGAGCGGCTTCCCCCGGTTGCGCCCTCCGAGACACGGCCCGACCCGATCTTGCCCGTTGTGACGGTGGCGGAAGCCCCGGAGCGCACGGCGGGACGGCTGGCGTTCGGCGGACTGCACGAAGCGGGCGACCATGCGGACACGCAACTACCCTTGCTCCTGGCCCCTGACGGCCCGCGCGTGGCGCTGTTGGAGCTTATGGACGTGTCCGGCGTCCAGACCATGGCACGGGGGCGCGGCGCTCCGCTGGCGCTTCGGCTGGCCGTGGCGGTCGCGCTAGGCGTCCCGCTGGCGAACCGGGCCGGACGCGCGGAACTCGTTACGACCGTCCGGGAGCTTCGGGGCTTCCTGTACCCCAACGGCTGGGAGCGGCGGCGGCATTGGCCCGCGATCCGCGCGGCGCTGTGGCGGCTGAACTCGTTCGCGGTGCCGGTTGACGACCGGGGCGGGTTGTGGCTGCCCTTCCGACCGTGGACGATTCCCGGTCCCGGCGCGGCGTTGGACGACCGCATACGCCTTGAGGTGCGATTGCCCCCCGGTTCCAAGTCTGGACCGATCATCGACCGCAAGGACCTGGCCCGGCTGGGGGTGGATTCGGCCCCCCGGTTCCGGGCGTACATCGCGGCGCATTCCGTGGCGTGGATTCCGGGGCGGACCCGCATCCCTGCCGCCCCCGGCGCGGCTTGGCACCTATGGAGCGGCGATCCGGACAAGTACCCCGTCCTGACGGCGAGGGACCGCGACCGACTGGCGTATGGCGCGGGCGATAGGAAGCATCGGACACGGGCGGAACGGGCGGCCCCGTGGACGGACCTTCCGGGGGTGGAGATTGTGACCCGCAAGGCGACCCTGCCGGATGGCCGGGAAGGGTGGATCGTCGCCCCCGAGGCTGCGGCGGATGCGATCCGCAAGGCGAGGCGCTCGGGTTAGCACCATGGCGACAACCGGGGAGAAATAGGGCGACAACCGGGGAGAAATAGGGCGACAACCGGGGAGAAATAGGGCGACAACCGGGGAGAACCGTCAGCGCCTGAGCCTATGGAATCAAGGTTTCGGCGGATTACGACCCCGACTACGACCCCCTACGGGGAGTAGGGGAGTAAGGGCGCGCGGGAGCGCGCGGCTTCGCTGACGCTACGCTGCCGCGCTTCCCGCCGCCCTACGACAGAACTGCAAACTACCGGCCCGGGCGGCTTGCCGGGAGCCCACGGACCGACCGAAGCGCGTGAAGGCCGACGGCGATTCCGGCGGGCCGAACCTTCTGGGGCGCGCCTAAGCCGGCGCGGC
>JAAXGQ010000243.1:3234-3705 GCA_012271265.1 Vicinamibacteraceae bacterium | reverse complement strand
AGCGTTGGCCCCATGAAGCGCCGGCCCCATGGAGCGCCGGCGTCCTCGCCGGCCTGCGCCGCACCCTCGCTCCCTTGGGCAGTCTCCTGCCGACCCCGCCGCCGTTCCGACGCACCGTGGGCCGGTGAGGACACCGGCGCTCCAGAACTGGCGCGCCCTGACCTACGGAGCGTTGGCCCCATGAAGCGCCAGCCCCATGGAGCGCCGGCCCCATGGAGCGCCGGCGTCCTCGCCGGCCTAAACCACACGCTCAGTCCCTTGGGCAGTCTCCTACCGACCCCGCCGCCGTTCCGACGCACCGTGGGCCGGCGAGGACGCCGGCGCTCCAGAACTGGCCCGCCCTGACCTACGGACCGTTGGCCCCATGAAGTGCCGGCCTCATGGAGCGCCGGCCCCATGGAGCGCCGGCGTCCTCGCCGGCCTCTAAACCACACGCTCAGTCCCTTGGGCAGTCTCCCGCCGACCCCGCCG
>JAAXGQ010000243.1:2834-2977 GCA_012271265.1 Vicinamibacteraceae bacterium | reverse complement strand
CGCGCCCTGACCTACGGAGCGTTGACCCCATGAAGCGCCGGCCCCATGGAGCGCCGGCGTCCTCGCCGGCCTGCGCCGCACCCTCGCTCCCTTGGGCAGTCTCCTGCCGACCCCGCCGACGTTCCGACGCACCGTGGGCCGGT
>JAAXGQ010000243.1:0-2781 GCA_012271265.1 Vicinamibacteraceae bacterium | reverse complement strand
CCCATGAAGCGCCGGCCCCATGGAACTCCGGTGCTCCGCGCGACGGATGAGTCGGTGGAGGAGGGCGTTCCAGGGGGTAGCGACGCCGTGGCGGGCGGCGCGCCGGATGATGACGCCGGTGAAGGAATCCACCTCGGTGGGGATGCCGCGCTCGAGGTCCTGAAGAGTGCTCGATTTGTTCTGCGGGGTCGCGGCCACCACGCGGCGGATCATGGCCCAGACCGCATCCTCCGAGGTGGCCACGCCCTCGGCGCGGGCGACGGCGACGGCTTCGCAGACGGACCGCTCCATGACCACCCGCACTCCGGGATCGTCGAGCAGCCTCCCGGTGCGCAGCCGGAGGAGCGCCGTCACCGGGTTTGTCGCCGCGTTCAGGATCGCCTTCTCCCAGAGCGGGCGGCGGATGTCGGAAACGGTGCGCGCGGCGAATCCCGCGCCGGTCAGGCATGCCTGAAGCGCCTCGACCGCCTGTTTGCCGACATGCGCCCATCCGCCAAGGATGACCTCGCCGAGGCCGGCGTGAAACACCCGCCCGTCGTCGAGGAGCGTGGCGCCGTTGTTGTTCACGGCGCCGATGACGGGCGCGCCTCCGGCCGCAAGCCGCTCCTCGTTTCCCAGGCCGTTTTGCACCGAGACGCGAACGCTCTCCGGACCGAGCGCCTCAAGGCCGGCCGCGGCCGCCTCGGTGTGCTGCGCCTTGACCGTGACCAGCACGTAGTCCGGGTCGAATCCGGCCAGGTCGCCGGCGGTCGCCTCCGCGCGAATCTCGAGCCGCGCGGTGGTGGCTCCCTCCACCGTCAAACCCCGCCTCCGGATCGCGGCAAGCCGCGCGCCGCGCGCAACGACGGCGACTGGAACCCGGGACGCGAGGCGCGCCGCGAAGACGCTTCCGACCGCCCCGCACCCGAACACGACGAAGCGCGGCGCCCGGCCCGCCACGGCTGAGCTCACCGGCGCTCCGGGCCGATTCCGGCGCTCCGAACGCCGCTCTTCGGAAGGCTGCGAAAAAATCTCATCCGGGACGAACGCCGCCACGTCCCGGCGCCGGGCCGGCGGATGTCGTCACCACAAATCGTGCCGGCGCCGCCGGCCCATCCCCTGAACCGGGAGGCGTGATGGAAATCTTGACCGACATCGGAATCTACCTGGCGGCCGGCGCGGCGGCGTTCGCCATCGGGGTCCTGCTCGAGCGGCGCGGCCGGGTGCGACTGGAGCGGCGCGCCGCGCAAACGGAGACCGAGTGGGACGACTGGCTGGTGAAGCATGTCTTCCACCTGGGTCCCGGACTGCTGCTGGCGCTGGGCGCGGTGGCGGTGACGCAGGCGCTGCGGCCGCCGCCCCCGAGCGTGGAGCCGGTACTCACGTTGGTGCTGAAGGTGATCTTCGTCCTCGTTCTGGTGCGCCTCGCGACCGATGTGACGCTCACCACCATCCGCGTGCGGAATGTCCGGCTCGGCCGGGGCGGCGTTTCCGTCCTGCGGAAGGCCGTGCGGGCCATCATGGCGGTGGTCGGACTGCTCATCATTCTGGACCAGTTCGGGATCAGCGTGGGCCCCATCCTCGCCACCCTCGGCGTGGGGGGCATCGCCATCGCCCTGGCGCTCCAGCCGACCCTCGGCAACATCTTCGCCGGGATCCAGCTCGTGTCCGCGAACCAGTTCAAGGTCGGCGACTATCTGGGCGTGCCGACACTGGGGGTGGAGGGGACGGTGACCGACATTGGCTGGCGCACCACGACCCTGACGACTCTGCTCGACAACGAGATCATGGTTCCCAACGCGGTTCTCGCGGACACCGTGCTCTCGAACCTCCACGCCCCGGAGCGGACCCTGAAGGTCGCGGTCCCGGTGGGGGTGCACTACGACACCCGGCTCGAGGAAGCCAATCGCATCGCCCTCGAGACGATCCGCGAGATCCAGCGGGACACTCCCGGGGCCGACCCCGCCTGGGAAGGGGAGACGCGGTGGCGCAGATTCGACGACTCCGCGATCACCTTCGACGCCATACTGAGGGCAACGAGCCCCGTCCACCGCTTCGAGGTGACGACCGCCTTCATCATGGCGCTCCAGCGCCGGTTCGCCGAGCACGACATCGAGATCCCCTACCCCATCCGCAACCTCTACCTGCGCACGCCGGTCCAGGTGGACCCGGCCCCTCTCGCCGGCCCGACGCCGGAGCCCGTAGCATCCATCCCATGCTGAGCGACGAAATCAAGAGCGGCCCCAGCCGCGCTCCCGCCCGCGCCATGTGGCGGGCGGTCGGACTCGACGACCAGGCTCTTTCGCGCCCCCTGGTGGGGATCGCCAACACCTGGACCGAGATCACTCCGTGCAACAGCCACCTGCGCCTCCTCGCCGAGCAGGTGAAGGCGGGGGTGCGCGAGGCCGGCGGCACGCCGCTGGAGTTCAACACCATCGTGGTCACGGACGGGATCGCGATGGGATCGTCCGGGATGCGGGCCTCGCTGGTCTCCCGCGAGGTCGTCGCCGACTCGATCGAACTCGTCACCCGAGGCCACCTGTTCGACGCGGTCGTCGCCATCTCGGGATGCGACAAGACGATTCCCGGCACTGTCATGGCCCTGGCCCGGCTCGACCTGCCATCCCTGATGCTCTACGGTGGTTCCATCGCTCCGGGCCGATTTCAGGGGCGCGACGTCACGATCCAGGATGTCTTCGAGGCGGTCGGGGCCCACGCCGCCGGGCGGATGAGCGACGAGGACCTCGCCGAGCTCGAGGGAGCGGCCTGTCCCGGGGCCGGAGCCTGCGGCGGGCAGTTCAC
>JAAXGQ010000242.1 GCA_012271265.1 Vicinamibacteraceae bacterium | reverse complement strand
TGGCGCCGTTGCCGCCGGCCGCTCCGGAACCGTCGCGGTAGCGGCATTCGCGAAGCGGGGCGCGCGCCCCGAACCGCGAGAGCGTCGTCGGTCCCGCCCGGGCGCGGGACCTCGGTCGTGACCCCAAGCGGGAGTCGTGAGGAAGGAGATTCGACATGGCGGTAGGCAGGACGCAGCAGTTCCGCGAGCAGCGGCAGGAGAGGTCGGAGGCGCGCCTCGCAGACGCGCTGCAGCAGATCCCCGACGACATCGCGGCCGGGCAGTCGTACCACCAGGTCGCGTCCCTCGACAGCGGTCCCATCCGGACGCGCAGCTCGAAGGCGCCGGTGAGCGAAGGCCCGCTGTGGAACAACGACGGCAACGCCTTCGGCCCGAAGGTCGCCGCCATCCTCCACTCGCAGATGCTGGCGCGGGGCATGGACGGCGCCGAGCTGGTGCACCCGCAGGAGCTGAGCGCGATGGGGCACCACAAGCTCGAGGAGAAGCGCATGGACGCGCCGCTGGTGGCGGTCCGGGCGGGCTCGCTGGGCCTGGCCACCGAGCCCGGGGTGGTGTCCGGCGTCGTCGTCCGGCCGTCGTCCTCCTACGACCTCCTGCACGTCGCTTCCCAGACGAGCCTCAGGCCGATCCCCAAGCGGCTGATGGACGGGCGCAACGCGGAGGAGCGCGCCGTGATCGGCAGCACGGTCGAGACGCTGGTGGCGCGGTCCGGCGTGCAGCTCAAGACGCACGCGGGCGAGCGGATCGCGATCACGATGGGATCGAGCGGCCCGCAGGTCGCGCATCCGGCGCGGGAGCGCTTCGGCAGCATGGCGGAGTACGCGACGTCGGTGATGCGCGCCGTGTCGACGGCCGCCGCGCGCTCTCCGGAGCTCAGCCGGCGCGTCCAGGACGAGGAGATGGGGCGCCGCGCGGTCGCCTCCACGCGCCGCCGGGAGCGCCGGCAGATTCCGGCCGGCGGCGCCCGCTACGCCGAGGTGCAGGCCGAGGCGGCGGCGCAGGTGGCGAACCGGGGGGTCAAGGCCATCGCCGCCAGGGAGAACGTGTACCTGGCGACCGACCAGCCGCGGGACGAGGCGCACTTCGACGCGGAGACGCGCACGCTGTATCCGGCCAGGAAGCCGGCCCGGGAGCCGGGCAGGCCCGACACGCGGGACCGGCAGTTCAACGAGAGGATGCTGATGGACCTCGCCGCCGCGGTCGGGACCCCGGCGGAGCGGAAGGCGGCCGAGGCCGGCCGCGCCGTGGAGGTGGCAAGGCTCGCCGGGGTCCAGGTGCCGGGACTCAACCCGGCGCCCGACGGCCTCACCACGACGCAGGAGAAGGCGCGGACGGCGATGGTCGGCGACCTCGCCGCGCGCACGACCCTCGAGCGGCTGGGCATCGAGTACGCCCCGGCGCCGCCGAGCGAGCAGGCGCGGAAGGACCAGGCGTCGTACGCGCGGACGCCCGGCGCGCTGGACCAGGCGTGGCGGGAGTCGGCGTCGGTGCGGGCGCACCTGGTCTCGCGGGACTGGGAGCACGAGCGGACGCCGGAGATGCTCGAGCACTCGGCCGCCTCGACCTTCGAGTCGCCGGTGCGCGCCCGCGGCGCGAAGGCGCAGGAGCGCGGCGGCCCGGAGCAGGCCGCGCCGGACGCCGCGCAGGCGGGGCCGGAGGCCGGAGCGCCGGCCGGCGGCGACAAGGCGGTGGAGCCGGCCCGGTAGACGGCCGCTCGTTGAGGATTGGGGGCCGTCCGCCGCGGCGCCGGCCCCGTTGCCGTCCGCGAGGAATGGAGACAGATCTCCTGGCGGTTCTCGATCGCGTCGCGCTGGATGTGGAGGCGGGCGTGTCCTATCACCAGTCCCCCGGGGAGGCGCTTCGCGCGCGCTCGGCGTCGCGTGCGGGCGGCCCGGACACCGTCCGGGCGTACCAACCGTACAACGCCGTGGTCCTGCACGCG
>JAAXGQ010000241.1:244-9122 GCA_012271265.1 Vicinamibacteraceae bacterium | reverse complement strand
TGTCCCGCGGCGCAGGCTCCTAGAGAACGAGCGGAGCCGGAAACGGCTCGTCCTCCCGCGCCTCCGAAACCGGCTCCGTCCCGAGGTCCAGCCTGATCGCCCCGAACGCGCCGCACTCCGGGCAGAGGTCACTCCACCCGGTCTGCCGCGCCCGGCACGCAGAACAGAAGAACTCCGCCGTCAGGTGCGGCGCCGCGGCGATCACCCGCCGCGCCCGACCCACCGCGCCCGAAAGATCCCCGCGGCTCTCCAGGATGCGCGACAGGCGGGCATCCAGGGCTGGCGCGCCCCGCCCGACGAGCGCCGAAAACGCCCGGATCGCGTCGTCCACCATGTAGAGCCGGTCGTAGAGCACCCCAAGCAGGTACTGGCATTCCACCGGGTTCCTGCGCGACGCGATCGCCTCCTTCCAGACCGATATGGCGTCCTCCGGACAGGTCCGGTCGAGGTAGTAGTCCTGGAGCGCGCTCAGCGGCGCGGTGGCCCCGGTCTTTTCGAAACCCTCCCGCCAGGCCCGCACCGCAGCTGTCTCGTTGCCCGCCTCGAGGAAGGCCTCCCCCAGCCGCACCCACGCCGGAGACGCCTGCGCATCCTCGTCGAGGACCGACCGGAAAGTCCGCGCCGCATCGACCGCCTCGCCTCCTTCGAGGAGCGCCACGGCGTGGGCGTGGCGCAGGACCATCGCCCGCCGCTCCTCCGCGATGCGCCCGGACGGGGGAGCGACGGAGACGATGTGCTGCTGCGTCGCGAGCGCCTCCCGCGAAGCGCCCGCGGCGGCGAGGAGGTCACGGAGCTGCGCGAGGGCCTCCACCGGCGGCGACGGGTCTTCGGCGATCGTCTTCTGGAGCAGCGTCCGCGCCCGGGCAGGGTGACCCGCCGCGGTGAGCGCGGCCGCCAGGGCGTACGCCGTGGCCGTCTCCTGCCGGTCCTCGTCGAGCGCCCGCTCCAGCGTCTCCACCGCGTCCGCCGGCCGATCCAGCCGCAGCTGGCACTCCGCCATCCGTCGCATCGTGGCCGGATCCGCGCCCCGGTAGTCCTCGGAAGCCTGGAAGCTCAGGAGGGCGTCGTCCAGCCGACCGGAGGCCATCTCGTCCACGCCTTCCAGGTAGAGCCGCTCCCCTTCCTCGAGTTCGACCCGACCCCGACGGCGGCGGCGCTCCCGCAAGACCCGCCGGACCCGCCCGGAGGCGTCGAAGGCCAGCGCGATGGCCGCCCCGAGGCCGACGCCGCCAAGCATGATCTGCCACAACTGCACCGTCATCGCCTGGAAGAGCGGCAGCCGGACATTGACCTGTTGGCTGTTGTCGGCGATGACCCACAGCACGCCCAAGACGAGGACGCCCGTGCCGGCGAGCGCGAGCAGCGTGCGGATTGCCATCAGTGCCTCGGGCCTCGCACCGATTCTACGCAGGCGAACCGGACGAATCGGCGGACACAACCGTCGAAGCGCCCCCCTCATCCTTCGCCGGCGCTTCCCCGCCCGCAGGCAACTCCGGGGACCAGCGGGCCGCATCCCCCCAGAGCCGCTCCAACCGGTAGAAGGCGCGGCTCTCCGGCGAGAACACGTGGACCACGAAATCCACGTAGTCCGCGAGCAACCACCCGGCCGCCGGATAGCCCTCGGTGTGGATCGGCTTCCGTTGGCGGTAGGTACGGAGATCCCGCTCCACCCGGTCCATCACCGTCCGCCGCCGGCGCTCGCTCCCCGCGGTCGCGATGACGAAGAAGTCGGTGAACCCGGCGAGGCCGCGCAGGTCGAGCACCATCACCTCGTCGGCCTTTTCCCTGAGCGCGGTGGTCGCCGCCGCGCGCGCATCAACGAGCGCGCTCCCTGCCGAGCCGGATGCCGCCGATGCTGCTCCTGTCATCGGTACGCCCCCAGGCTCTCGATGCGTTCGAAGACCGGGGGCGGCAGATCCTCCCGGACCGGCTGGCCCGCCCGGAGGCGGCGGCGCAGGTCTGCGGAAGCTGGCTCAGGCAACAGGATGTCCATGGTGAAGATGATGGGGGGAAGCAGGGGAGCCTCCAGGTCAGCGGTGACGCGACCCGAAAATCGGGCCGGGAGAGCGGCGAGAGCCTCGACCAGCGGGCAGCCGACGCGCGGGACCACGAGTGCCGGGTGGCGCTCCAGAAGCTCTTCGTAGCGGCTCCAGGTCCGGATCTCGCGGAAGGCGTCGGTTCCGGTCACAAACAGCAGGGAGGCCTCGGGGGGACGGGGAGCCGGACGGGCCGCAGCCAGCCGGTCCAGACTGTCTACGGTAAACGAGGGTCCCGGGCGCTCCAGTTCGAACCCGCTCGCCACGAGTCGCTCACGCCCCCTGACCGCGGCCCGAACCAGCGTCAGACGCTCCTCCGGGCCAAGCTCCGGCGCCTCCCGGTGCGGCGGGACCCGCGCCGGCATGAGCCAGACCGCCTCCACCCCCATCCGGTCGCGAACCGCCTCGGCGGCGCGGATGTGCCCCCAGTGCGGCGGATCGAACATCCCCCCGAAGATGGCGATCACCCCCGGCCGGCGCACCGGCGCCGGCGTCATCAGGAGTCGGCCTCCCCCGCCGCCCGGGCCGCGAGCCGCGCCCCCAGCCCCCGCACGAGCTCCCGGCAGCCCGCGCCGGTCGCCGCCGAGGTAGCGAACAACGGCAACCCCTGCGCCTCGGCCGCGGCCCGGAGCCGGTCGAGCCGGGTTGAACTCTCCAGAATGTCGATCTTGTTCGCCGTCACCACCGCCGGCTTGTCGGCGAGCCCCCGGCCGTACCGCGTGAGTTCGGCGCCGAGCGCGTGGAAGTCCGCCACCGGGTCGCGGCCGGAGGCCTCGGCGATGTCGATGAAATACACGATGAACGAGGTGCGCGAGAGGTGCTTCAGGAACCGGGTCCCCAGCCCGGCGCCGTCGCTCGCCCCCTCGATGATGCCGGGGAGATCGGCGATCACGAACTCGGTGTCGTCGGAAAGCCGCACGAACCCCAGATTCGGGATCAGGGTGGTGAAGGGGTACTCGGCGATCCGGGGCCGCGCCCGGCTCACCCGGGCGATGAAGGACGACTTGCCGGCGTTGGGAAAGCCCAGCAGCCCGACGTCGGCCAGGAGCCGCAGCTCCAGGCGGACCGTGCGCCGAAGACCCGGTTCCCCGGGTTCGGACCGCCGCGGCGCCTGGTTCGTCGCGGTGCGGAAGACCGCGTTGCCCCGACCGCCCCGGCCGCCCGCGGCCGCGACGAGCCGATCTCCCCCGGCCACCAGATCCCCGAGCAGTTCGCCGGTGTCGCCGTCGAACACCGCCGTCCCGGCGGGGACCCGCAGCGCGAGGTCGGACCCGGAACGCCCCTGCCGGTTGTTTCCCCCGCCATGGCCGCCCTTCCCGGCCCGGTAGTCGGGGCGGAAGCGGTAGGCGGCCAGGGTGTTCCGCCCCGGATCCGCGACCAGCACCACGTCGCCCCCGCGGCCGCCGTTCCCGCCGTCCGGCCCCCCTCGGGGGACGAACTTCTCCCGCCGGAAACTGACGATGCCGTTGCCGCCGCGCCCTCCGTGGAGCCGCAGGACGACCTCGTCAACCAGCACGGCGAACCGCGCCGCGAAGACGCGTCAGTCGGCGACGATCGAGATGAAGCGCCCCATCCGGCCCCGGTTCCGGAAGTGGACGATGCCGCCGATCCGGGCGTAGAGGGTGTCGTCGCTGCCGCGACCGACATTCGGACCCGGCTTGAAGCGCGTGCCCCGCTGGCGGACCAGGATCGCCCCGCCGGGAACCCGTTCCCCGGCGAAACGCTTCACGCCGAGACGCTTCGAGTGGCTGTCCCGGCCGTTTCGCGAACTTCCCTGACCTTTCTTGTGCGCCACGGTGAACTCCTGCCGGATGGGTTATGCCGACGCCTCGGCGGCTTCGGACGAGGAAGTGTGGATGGCGTCGATCCGGACCTGGACCTTCGCCTGCCGGTGGCCCTGCTTCCTGCGGTAGCCCTTCCGCCGCTTGCGCTTGAAGACGATCACCTTGCGATCGCGGAAGTGGCTGAGAACCGTCGCGGCCACCGAGGCGCCGTCCAGGTACGGCGTCCCGATGTGGCAGGCGCCGCCGTCCGGATCGCGCACGAGCAGGACCCGATCGAACTGAACGGCGTCGCCGTCGCAGGCGGGAAGCTGCTCCAGCGTCAGCCGTTGCCCCGGCTCCGCCCGGTGCTGCTTGCCGCCACTCTCGAAAATCGCGTACATCGTGGTGTTCCTGCCCGCAGGAACCGGGGAGTCTATCGCCGCCCCGACCCCTGCTCGGGGGTCAGTAGTTGAGGCGGATCGAGGCCAGGAGCTCCTCGTTCGAGGCCGACCGCTGCATCCGCCCGAGCAGCAGCGACATCGCCTCGAGCGGCTTCAGCCCGGCCAGCGCCCGCCGCAGCAGGTAGGTCTTCTGGAGCTGATCCTGGGGAAGCAGCAGTTCCTCCCGCCGCGTCCCCGAGAGCTGGATGTCGATCGCCGGGAAGATCCGTGACTCGGCGAGGCGCCGGTTGAGCACCAGCTCCATGTTCCCGGTGCCCTTGAACTCCTGGAAGATGACCTCGTCCATCTGGCTTCCGGTGTCCACGAGCGCGGTCCCGAGGATGGTCAGGCTCCCGCCGTCCTCGATCTTGCGCGCCGCGCCGAAGAGCTGACGCGGGAACTCCAGCGCCCGGGCGTCGATCCCGCCGCTCATGGTGCGCCCGCGGCCCCGCATCTCGCGGTTCGCCGCCCGCCCCAGCCGGGTGATCGAATCGAGCAGGATCACCACGTCCTCCTTCATCTCCACCAGCCTCCGCGCCTGCTCCAGCACCAGCCGCGCCACCCGGACGTGGTCCCCGCTGCCGCTGTCGGCGGTGGAGGCGGTGACCTGGGCCTGCGGCACCGAGCGGCGCATCTGCGTCACCTCTTCGGGCCGCTCGTCGATGAGCAGGATGATGAGGTGGATGCCGGCGTAGTGTTTCGCGATCGCCGACCCGATCTGCTCCAGCAGGATCGTCTTGCCAGTCTTGGGAGCAGCCACGATCAGGCCTCGCTGGCCGCGTCCGATCGGAGCGATGAGATCCACCACGCGCAGCGACAGCGGCGCATCCGGATCCAGCGCCAGCTCGATGCGCGGCGCCGGATGCTCGCTGAGCAGGTCGACGTAGTTCCGCCGAGGCGGCATGTCGTCCACCGGATACCCGTTGACCTCCAGCACGGTGTGGAGTTCCCCCCGCGCCGCCCCGCGCCGGCCGCGCTTGACCGGGGCCTGATAGCCGAGGATGTGCTGCCCGATCCGGAGGCGATGCCTGTCGATCAGGCCGTAGGGAACGAGCACATCCCTCGCCCGAGGCAGCAGGTTGTTCTTCTCCAGCCGCAGGTGTCCCACGTCGCGCGGACCGATGTCCAGAATGCCGCTCGTCTCGTTCCTCGGAAGCGGCTCGCCCGAGGGGCGGCCTCCCTTTCCGGAGGCGCCGCCCTCGCTCTCGGAGGCGGATGGTTCGTCCTTCGGACGCGGCTGGCGTGGGTTCTGCCGGTCCCGATCATGAAAGCGCGGGGTGCCTCCCCGGCCGGGTCCCCGGCGGCGGCGTCGCGTGCGTCGCATGGCGCTCCTGCAGGCGGGCACAGGAATGCCCGGCGGCGGGCCGGCCGTCGCGCGGCCGGCGAAAAGGAGATTCGGGTGTGCTTCAGGGGTGAGGGAACGGCGTTCCAGCCCCGGCGCCGATCCGGCGTCCCGACGCTACGGCGACCTGCCGGGCCGACTGCCCAAACTCAAGAACCCGGAACGGGAACCGTCGGTCCTCCCGACGCCCCCCAGCGGGATCGAGAGCGACTGTACCTCAGCGCGCTTCGATGCTGGTGATCGTCACGCTCTTTCCGTCCTCGGAGACGGTTCCGGTGACGCGCACATCGGTCCCCGCGAACGGCTGGACCTGCTCCTGATCGGCGATCGCGTAGACGAGGTCCTCGGCGGCCACGTAGAGCGCGAGCGCCGAGCCCATCTCCTGGCAGGCCTTCGCGCACTCCGGATCCGTCATCCCCTCCATCATGTGGGACGACCCGCACATCTCGTCGGTGATGTGCGCGTCCCAGGTCTTCTCCTGGGCGGCCGCCCCGGCGGCGAGCGCGAGCGCGAGGGCGGCAGCGGCGAGGGTGACGGCGAACAAGCCGAACCGGCGATGGCGATGGATGCGCATGACGACCTCCTGCCGGCCCGCGGAGGCCGGACTGTGCCCCGGATTCTGACGCATCCCCGGGTGGCGCCGCGGCGCGGCGGCAGGGACGGGACCGGTGGGTATGCTCCGCGCGCCGTGAGCCGCCCGTCAACGAAACCGGTGAGCGGCATGAAGGATCACCTTCCCGGGGCTGCGCTCCGGCGCCGGGCGGCGGTCCGCCGGATCGAGGACGCGTTCGCGACGCACGGATTCGTCCCGCTGGAGACCCCGGCGATGGAGCGGCTCTCCACCCTCCTCGGCAAGTACGGCGAGGAGGGCGACCGGCTCATCTACCGGATCCTGCACCGGGGCGCGCGCCTCGACCGCGCCCTCGGGCGCGAGGCCCCGGGGCCGACGGACCTGGCGGACCTCGGCCTCCGCTACGACCTGACGGTCCCCCTCGCCCGGGTCGCCGCCCAGTACCGGGGGAAGCTGCCGTCGGTCTTCCGCCGTTACCAGATCCAGCCGGTCTGGCGCGCCGACCGCGCCCAGCGCGGGCGCCTCCGCGAGTTCACCCAGTGCGACGCGGACATCGTCGGCAGCCGCTCGCCGGTGGCCGACGCCGAGACGGTGGCCTGCCTCCACGCCGCGCTCCGCGCCCTCGGCTTCCGGGGGTTCACCATTCTGCTGAACCACCGCGAGCTCCTTCGGGGCTTGACCGCCGCCTGCGGCATCCCCGGGAGCGCCGAGGAACCGACTCTCGTCGCGCTCGACAAGCTGGACAAGATCGGAGCTTCCGGAGTTCGACGGGAACTGGAGAAGCTCCCCGAGGTGGGCGCCCGCCGCGCTAGCCGACTCCTGGAACTCGTCGCTCCCCCCGGGGAAGACGCGGGCGAATGGTCGCCGGATCCGGCGCTCGAACGGGTGGCCGAGCAACTGGCGCCCGGCCCCGGCCGGACCGCCGCCGCCGAGCTCCGCGACCTCCTCGACCTGCTCGGCGACGCGCTTGGCGCCGACCGCGACGCGGTGCGCTTCGCCCCCGGCCTCGCCCGAGGCCTCAGCTATTACACCGGGCCCATCTTCGAGGTCGTCGCCGCCGGCGGCGCCGGATCCCTCGCCGGCGGCGGCCGCTACGACGGCCTGGTCGGCATGTTCGGCGGCCGGGACATCCCGGCGGTCGGTTTCTCCCTCGGCCTCGAACGCCTGCTGCTGCTGCTCGAAGAGACGGGCGGGGACGCCTCACCTCCCGCCGGCCCCACCGCCCGCCTCTGCCCGCTCCGCGGCGTAACCGCCGGCGAGGTCCTCAAGGTCGCCCGAAGGCTGCGCGCCGCCGGCGTCCACCTCGAGGTGGCGATGAAGCCGCGCCCCCTTGGCAGACACCTCGCCCGCGCGGCCGCAGCCGGCCTCCCGTTCGCCCTGGTGCTTGGCCCCGACGAAGCCGCCGCCGGCGCCTGCACCGTAAGAAACCTCACCACCCGCACCCAGCAGACCGCCCCCCTCCCCGAAGTCCCCACGCTCCTTTCCGATTGACCACCCGGGCGAGGTGCCCTTGTTCGGTTCCGCCAGCGCCGGCGCCGTGCAGGGATCCGGTCGATGGCGGCGTAGTGAAAGGTCTAGCGCCCGCCGGCCCCGGCGTGGCGGACGCGGCGCGCGAAGGCCATGAGGAGGCGCGTTTCCCGCTCCCGCAGCCCGGCGCGGCCGAAGAGTTCCCGCCACTCGCCGTAGCGCGCCTCCGGATTCCGTCTGTCGAGAAAACCCACCGAGAGCATCGCGTCGCGGAGCGCGACGAGCGCCCGCTCGCTCTCCGCATGGGTCGCCCGGCGCGGGCCCGGATCCACCGTTTCCATGGGGCTTTTCGGGTGGGCGGCCGGCCGGGCCAGGAAGATCTCGTAGGCCGCGATCATGGCGGCCTGAGCCAGGTTCAGCGAGGGCTGGGCAGGGTGGCTGGGAATGCGGACCTGCCGCTGGCAGAGGGCCCGCTCTTCCAGTGTCAGTCCGCTGGATTCGTTCCCCAGAACCACCGCCGTCCGGCACGCCGGTCCCGCGGCGGCGATCGCGGCGCCGAGTTCACGCGGGGTGAGGTGGGGGATGCGCTCCCCGCCCTTCCCGGAGAGGCCCGCCGTCAGCCGACAGTCGGCGAGCGCCGGCGCGAGGTCGGGGAACACCTCGGCGGCCTCCAGGATGGACTCGGCGCCCCACGCCATGCGAAACGCTCCCACCGTCCGCCAGTCGCCAGGCTGCACCAGGCGCAGCCCGGCGAGGCCGGTGTTTCCGATGACCCGGGCAACGGCGCCGATGTTCTCCGGGTGCTTCGGCCGCACGAGAACCAGGCGCACCGGCGCGGCGACGGCGGAAGACATGGCCCGCGCCGTATCGTAGAGGTGACTTCACCCCCGCCATGCCCGACGAGAACCCCTACTTCGACCTCAGACCGGCCGGCGCCCCGGGGTCCTTCACCCTTCCCGCCCGGAAATGGCGGGAGATCGTCTTCGTCCGGGCGATGCGGCAGGGAGCGGACGGTCTCTGGCGCCGCGACCCGACCCGGCCAATGCCCCCGCTCCGCCAGCCAGACCTCTTTCCCGAGGGCCACCGCTTCCGCGCCGAGCGCCTCCCCGACCGCCGACCGCAGGACCCCGTCCACCCCCGCCGCCGCCCGCGCGACCGCATCCTCCTCACCCCCCTCGCCGACAACCCCAACCGCCGCCCCGGCTAGTCGCCGACCCTGATCCCCGGCCGGACTGGCACACCGGGAGCGCCGGCGTCCT
>JAAXGQ010000241.1:0-189 GCA_012271265.1 Vicinamibacteraceae bacterium | reverse complement strand
CGGCGTCCTCGCCGGCCACCGCCGAAGGCGGGCATGGTCCGTGGGCCTCCCGGTCCACGGTCGGTCAGCACGGTGGCGCTGTCGGCCGAGACCGCCTAAGGGACCGAGAGTGCGGCGCAGGCCGGCGAGGACGCCGGCGCTCCATGGGGCGGCGCGGTCGGCAGGACACTGCCCGAGGGACGGAGGTGC
>JAAXGQ010000240.1 GCA_012271265.1 Vicinamibacteraceae bacterium | reverse complement strand
CGTTCCATGGGGCGGCGCTGTGGGAGGAGACTGGCTGAGGGGCCGGCGGTGCGGCGCAGGCCGGCGAGGACGCCGGCGTTCCATGGGGCGGCGCGGTCGGAGGAGACTGGCTGAGGGGCCGGCGGTGCGGCGCAGGCCGGCGAGGACGCCGGCGCTCCATGGGGCGGCGCGGTCGGCAGGAGACTGGCTGAGGGGCCGGCGGTGCGGCGCAGGCCGGCGAGGACGCCGGCGCTCCATGGGGCGGCGCTGTGGGCGGAGACTGGCTGAGGGGCCGGCGGTGCGGCGTAGGCCGGCGAGGACGCCGGCGCTCCATGGTGCGGCGCGGTCGGAGGAGACTGGCTGAGGGGCCGGCGGTGCGGCGCAGGCCGGCGAGGACGCCGGCGCTCCATGGGGCCGGCACTGTCATGGGGGCTGGGATGTGAAGCGGGCGGGGCGGAGGCGGTTGAGGAGGGCGGCGATCTCGTGGCGGCGGGGGCGGGCGAGGCGGCCGGGGTGGCGGCCGGCGCGACCGGCGGGGGTCAGGGAGTCGAGACCCTCGCGGTCAAGGAGCTCTTCGAGGGCGTCGAGGAGCGATTCCATCGGGCGGCCCGGGAACTCGCGCGCGGCGAGGGCCACGGCGCGGCCGGCGGCGCGCATCTGGCTCGGGTTCAGGAGCTGTTCCAGCGCCCGGAGTTCGACCTCCGCCTCCCCGTAGAGCAGGATCCCGTGGCGGGAAGCGCGGATCCGGGGCCGGCCCCGGCGTCCCGCCGGGTCGAGGCTCGCCGGGTGGGGATGACGATCCGGGAAGCCGGCGGGGAGGGACCCGGCCTCCTCCACGCGCTGGCTCGGGAGCCGGGCCGCGACCCGGCGGGCCTTCTCGGTGACCTCGCGCGGCCGGTAACGCGCCAGTTGGATCACGGTGTCGGCGACCTCGAAGTAGTCGCCGGAGCCGCCCATGACCAGGACCGTCGAGATCCGGCGCTCCTCGTAGAGGGCGCGCACCCGGTCGAGGAACGGCACGATGGGTTCGGCATCCCCTCGCACGAGCGCCTGCATCCGGGCGTCGCGGATCATGAGGTTCGTGGCCGACGTGTCTTCGTCGAGCAGGAGCAGGCGGGAGCCGGATTCGATGGCTTCGACGATCGAGGCCGCCTGCGAGGTGCTGCCGCTGGCGTTGTCGGTGGTGAACGACGCCGGGTCGCGGCCTCCCGGGAGCTCGCGGAGAAACGGGCTGATGTCCACCGAACGCACCGCCCGGCCCTCCTCGGCGCGGATCGTGACGGCGTCGGGGCGGGTGACGACGCGCTCCCGCCCGTCGCCGGGGACGTGCGGGTAGACGCCCCGCGCGAGCGCCTGAAGCAGCGTGGACTTCCCGTGAAACCCGCCCCCCACGATGACGGTGACGCCCTCGGGAACGCCCATGCCGGCGACCTCGGTTGGTCCCCCTTCCCCGTGAAGCAGCGAGAGGCGGACGCGGAGGGAAGGCGGACTCGCGAACGGAATCGCGCCGTCGGTGAGGGGCGTCTCGGTCGCTCCGTGGGCGCGGGGGAGCACCGCGCCGTCGGCGACGAACGCCACGAGCCCGCGCGCGCCGAGCTGGCGGCGCAGGTGTTCCGTGTTCTCCACCGAGAAGACGAAGTTCCTCGGGTCGCCCTCCGGCGCGAAGGCGAGAGCGGACGAGGCCGCACCGGGAAGCTCTTCGGCGAGGAGGCGGGCGGCCGCCCGTCCCAGGATGCGACGCCCCCGGGCCGGCAGACCGACTTCGATGCGGGCCTCGACGAAGCGCAGCTCATCGGGTGACGCCAGCTTGATCCGGACCGCCGTTCGCTCGACGATCTCCTGCCCACCGGCGTCCACCCGGACGAGGCCGCTCTTTCCGGAGCCGGAGCGGGGGAGGGTGGAGAAAGCGTCCCGGAGGCGGCGGGCGAAAAGGTCCGCCAGGGCCAGGCGGCGGACCCGATTCGCGAAGAGGTCCGAGGGAAAACCCGCCGTCGCGCCGTCCACCCGGAGCCGGGCGCGGGAGGGCGGCGCGAACGGGTCCCGGGCGACGCGGTCGATGAACAGCGTCGTGCCCGGGGCAAGCGGCCACGCCCCCACGAGATCCCGGTAGGCGGGATAGCCGCGCCCGTCCAGCCGGCGGCAGGCTCCGGCGAGGTCGCCACCCGCTCCGGAGCGGCCGGGGCGAGGCGGGATGGGGTCCTCTTTCCCGGAGTCGTGGGGCGAGGAGCTCAGCCCCGGCGTTCACGGCCGGGGGCGGTCTCGAAGCGGCGCTGGTATTCGAGCACCAGGTCGCCCTTGCGGAAGCCGGGGACGCTGGTCGCCGTGCGGAGCGCGAGCTCGCCGTAGTCGATCTCTTCGAGGAGCCGCTTCCGGGCGAGCGGATTGCGCGGGCGGATGAGCATCCACTGCTTGTGCTTTTCGCAGGCGTCGGCCTCGGTCTCGCGGCGGCCGTAGTCCTGCCAGCCCTGGCATGGCACCGCGAAGTCGAAGTCCTGCCGGAAGACCCGCAACGCCTCCCGGGTGTTGTTGTACTGCCACATCACAAAATCCGGGTGACGGATGGGCGTCGGGCGGTGGAGCCGGCGGTCGGCGTGCGGCGAGGGACGGCGGGTCCAGACCTGGAACTCGGTGCGCACCCGGCAGCCCCGGCCGTCCGGAAGTTCGAAGGCGTCCTCGGGCAGGGGGCGGGCGAAGATCCAGCGGTAGCCGGGCGGGATGCGGCGGTGGATGGGGAACTTGCGGAAGTTCAGCGGCACGATGAACGCGATCGTGTCGGCGAAGCTGGCGGCATGGCGGACGAAGGCGAGCGCGAGCCGGCCGCGCTTGCCGAACGGGGGGTTGCCGATGACGACCGTCGCGCGGCGGTCGGCTCCGCCGGGCCCGGGGAAGACGAGGAAGTCCTGTCGGGCGATTCCGGGTCCGGCCGGAGCGATGTCGAGCCCGACACGGCGGTCGGGAGGCAGCCGCAGGAAGAACGCGCCGCTGCCGGCGGCCGGCTCAACGAACAGGGGCTCGGCCGGCAGATCGAGTTCGGACAGCAACCCCGTCGCATCGCGGAGGCACGCGGCAGCGACATCCGGCTTCGTGTAGAACGCGTCCAGGCTGCCCCGCCCGGACCCGGACCTCCGGGGCGGCGCGCCGAGTGGCGGGAGCGTCGGCGCAGGTGGGGAGCTCATGGATCCCACCGATCATAGGGAATCCGCCAACGAACAGGGCCTCAGGCAGCCTCCTGCCGACCGCGCCGCACCATGGAGCGCCGGCGTCCTCGCCGGCCTGCGCCGCACCATGGAGCGCCGGCGTCCTCGCCGGCCTGCGCCGCACCATGGAGCGCCGGCGTCCTCGCCGGCCTGCGCCGCACCATGGAGCGCCGGCGTCCTCGCCGGCCTGCGCCGCACCGCCGGTCCCTCAGGCAGGCTCGTGCCGAACGCGCCGCCGCGCCGACC
>JAAXGQ010000239.1:3704-4735 GCA_012271265.1 Vicinamibacteraceae bacterium | reverse complement strand
CGTGGCCTACGGCGAGGCGTCGCTCACCGTGGCGCTCCACGGCGATCTGGACGGGATCGAGCGCCTTGACGGCGACGTGCGCCGCCTGTTCGCCGCGCACGACGCGAAGGTCGTCCGGGAGGGCTTCGGCCAGCTTCCCGCGTGGTTCGCCCGGCTCCCCGCGCAGCCGCGCGGGCGGCAGGTGCGGAGCGTGTTCGTATCGGCGGGAGTCGCGGCGTGCCTCGCGCCGGTGTTCGGTCCGCCCAGGGGTTCGGCGCGGAGCGGCCACCTTGGCCGCGAGCCGCTCGCGGTGCTGGAGACCCCGTGGCGGACGGCGTACCACTACGACCTGTTCGCGGGCGACGTGGGCCACACGCTGATCCTGGGGGCGACGGGCTCGGGCAAGAGTTTCGCACTCAACTTCCTGCTGGTCGAGGCGCTCAAGTACGGCCCACGGGTTCTGATCCTGGACCTGGGCGGCTCCTACCGCTGGCTGACCCGGTTCCTCGGCGGCTCCCACCTGGAGTTGACGCCCGGCGACACGGGATCGGGTCTGCGGCTTGCGCCCTTCGCCCTGCCCCCGACGACGCGCACGTTCCAGTTCCTGACCGGCTGGGTGCTGCGCCTGCTGAGGCTGGGCGGATACGAGGCCGGTGGCGCGGACACGAGCGAGGTCCGGGCGCGGGTCGAGGACCTGTACGCGCTCGGGACGGAGCGGCGCACGCTGAGCGTGCTCACGGGTTCGCTGCCTGCCACGATGTGGCCCGCGCTGAGCCGATGGACCGATGGCGGCGCGTGGGGCGCGTTCTTCGACAATCCTCCGACCGGCGCGCCGGACCTCAAGTTCCGGGACTGGCAGGTGATCGACCTGGCGGGCGCGGCGGAGCACGCGGACCTGTGCGAGGCCGCGCTGTCGTACCTGCTGGAGCGGATGCGTCTGGAGATCGAGGATCCTCACCAAGCGGCGCGCCTCAAGCTGATGGTCGTGGACGAGGCGTGGCGGTACCTGGCCGACCCCTCGGTGCTGTCCTACCTGGCCGAGGCGGCGAAGA
>JAAXGQ010000239.1:0-3681 GCA_012271265.1 Vicinamibacteraceae bacterium | reverse complement strand
CACGCAGTCGGCGGTGGACGTGACGGGAACGCCCGGAGCTTCGGCTCTCCTCGAATCGATCCCCACCAAGCTCTTCCTCGCGAACCCCGAGTTGCCCGAAGAGGCCGGGACGCTCTTCCGGCTGAACCGGTCGGAGGTGGCCCGGATCCGGGAACTCGCGCCGAAGCGCGAACTGTATCTCCGCCGCCCGGACGAGGCGGCGGTGCTCCGCCTCGAAGTCGATCCGGAGAGCTACTGGCTCTACACCTCGTCGCCGCTGGACGCCGAGAGGCGCGCCCGCGCCGTGGCGAGGCACGGACTGGCGCGGGCGCTCGACGTGCTCGCCCGTCCGAAGACCCCCACACCAACAACCCAAAGGACGTGACACCATGAGAAATGCGACCATAGCGATCCTGCTGGGGCTCGTCGTTGTTCTGCTGACGCTGCTTCTGGCGGCGGTCCCCGCCGATGCCGCCGCGCAGCAGCCCCGTGAAGACGCCGCCTTCCTCCGCGTGCCGGTCGCCGGAGAGGACGGCGACCTGATTCCCCGCCTACGCGTGCGCGTGCGCCATACAACATTAATCGTGCTTCCGGCCGGGGAGCGTATCCTCGACTTCGTGGCCGGCGACTCGGAGTACTGGCACCTGACGGGCGCGGCGAACGTCGAGTACCTGAAGCCCCTGGCCGAGGACGGGGCGACGAACGTCGCGCTCGTCTGCGAGTCCGGGCGCATCTACTCGTTCCTTGTCTCCGAGCATGGCGAGAAGCCGCCGCACCTGGTCGTCCGGGTCGATCCGGACGCGGAGTCGGACGCCACACCCGGCGCGCCCGGGTTCGTCGCCCGCAGCGAGGTCGCGGCCTACCGCCGAATGGCCGCCGAGGCGGCCGAGGCGGCACGCAGGGCTCAGGCGGATGCCGGGGCCGGGATCGTCGAGGCCCGGAAGCAGGCGGAAGCGGAGATCGAGGCGTTCCGCGCCGAGTATCCGAATCGGCTCCGGTTCGAGTACCGCTTGGACTCGGAGGCGTCCAAGCGACCGTTCCTGGTCGAGGCGATGTGGCACGACGGGCGGTTCACCTACATCCGGTCGCGCGCGCAGGAAGCGCCGGCGCTCTACGAACTGAAGGACGGCGAACCGGCGCTGGTCGCGTTCGACCTGGGTCCCGACGGCCTCTACGTCGCCCGCCACGTGCTGGCCGACGGATGGCTTCGGATCGGCGACAGGCGGCTGCGGTGGCGGTTCGAGCCGGGGGAGGAGGGCCGATGAGCCGCTGGAAGCAACTGGTCAAGCCACCGCAGGGCGCGCTTCCGGGCGGCATCGTCACGAAGGCGGGAATCGCGCTGATCGCCGTGCTGATCGCCGGGATGCTGTTCTCGTGGTCGCTCACGGGTCCCGCCGAAGATCCGATGGCTCCCGCCGCCGCCGAGCCGCGGGCGGTGGACGGCGGCATGGGCCGCGCGTTCCAGGGGCGCTTGCGGGCGGAGGCGGAGCGCGAGGCGCAGCAGGCGGCGGCCGCCGAGGCCCGCGACGAGATGGAACGTCGCAGGGCCGCAGCCGCCGAGAACGCGGCCTCGGCAGGCGCGGCGAGCCGGCCCGGCAGTGGACCGCTCGGCACGACTCGGGCCGAGTTCGAGCTTCGCGAGGCGCTCCGGCTGGAGGAGGTCGAGCGCGGGACGCGTTCGCTTCGTTCATTCCCCGTCGCCCAGTCGCACCGGGATCCGAACGGACCCCCGGATGCGGCGGCGTCTCCCTTGGCATCCGAGTCTCCCGACGCGGCACTCGACGGCGCACTCGCGTCCCTCGGGCAGTCCCTCGCCGCCCTTGAGGCCGAGATGACGGCCGGGCTCGCCGCGGGAGAGTTAGCGCCCGGTGCCGGAGGCCCGGCACTGCGGGCGGATGGTCCCGCCTCGTCCCGCACCTCCGAGCCCGGCCGTTTGGTCCGGCCGCATGACCCGCCGGGCTGGGAGCGCATCCACGAGGGCACGTTTCTCGAAGCGGTGCTCCTGACTCAGCTCTCGGGCGAGTATCCCGGCCCGGTGCTCGCCATGGTGTCGGTGCCGCTGTATTCGGCCGACCGCCAGCGGGTGCTGATCCCGCGCGGCGCGCGAGTCGTCGGCACGGCCCGGGCCGTCCAGAACCGCGACCAGAGCCGTCTTGCCGTCTCGTTCCACCGGCTGCTGCTGTCCGATGGAAGCTGGGTGGACCTTGAGTTCACCGGCCTGAACCAGGTGGGCGAGAGCGCGCTCCGAGACCAAGTGAACCGGCGCTACCTCTCGACGTTCGCGGCCGCCGGGGCGGTCGGCGCGCTGAGCGGACTCACGCTGGCCGGAGCCTCGCCCTTCGGACTCCAGGCAGGGGTCGGCCAGGGACTCGGGGGCAGCGCCACCTCGATGCTGGACCGGTATCTGAACCGGCTGCCCGAGATCACGATCCGCGCGGGCCACCGGCTCCGCATCTGGTTCACCTCCGATGTCCTCGTCCCCACCCCTCCGACACCCCGATGACACGAAAGGACTGTTTCATGCTTCACCGCACCCTCGCCCCCGCGCTTCTCGTCCCGATCCTGCTCCTCGCGGGCGCTCGTCCCGCGAGCGCGCAGTTCGACTTCGGGAGCTGGTTCCAGCGGGCCACGATCATCGCGAACCAGATCACGCAGATCTCGCACCAGGTCACCCAGATCCGGTCAATGGCCCGCCAGCTTACGGAACTCGAAGACCAGCTCGACCACATGGAGCGCGCCGCCAAGGGCGAGATCGACGCGCTGCTGGCACCGTTCTCCGACTTGGCCGCCGATCCCGTCGGCCTGGTGCGGGACGGCCTGGGCTGGCGTTACGACTTCACCGGCCCGGCCCTTGGTACGGTCGATGCCGTCCGGGAAATGGGCGGCGGCCGTTCGTTCACCGGACTGTGGCGGACGGCGCGGAGCGCGGCCGACCGGGTGACCGAGGCCGACATCCTCGCGCTGTACCGCGACCAGTCTCCCGAGGCGGCGAGACGCGCGCTTGAGGACTATCAGCGCGCTCGGCTGGCGGCCGACCGGCAGCGCGTCCTCGACTACGCGACGCTGGACGCGGCGGCGGCGCTAGCCGGGACCATCGAGAGCGCGCAGGGCTCGTTCGACGACCTCACCTCGAACGGCAATCTCTCCAACACGCCCTTGCAACAAGCCGAAGTCGCGGCGGCACTGAGCCAGGGCCGGATCAACGCGGCGCTGGGCCAGGTGCTCGCCCACGAGGCGGCCGAGCGGGCGAACCGCGCCCAACTGGCCGAACTCGCCCGCCTCGAACAACTCGCCGAGTGGCGGGAGAGCCGGATGCGCGCGAATGCGATGGCCGGGACGATGCGCGATGCTGCGCTGAGGAACCGGGCTGCGCTCCGCGACGGGCTGCTCTTCCGCATCCCGTCGTTCTACCGGTAGG
Source organism: Vicinamibacteraceae bacterium (assembly GCA_012271265.1). GTDB lineage: Bacteria > Acidobacteriota > Vicinamibacteria > Marinacidobacterales > Marinacidobacteraceae > JAAXGQ01. The sequence goes on along the minus strand of JAAXGQ010000239.1, from coordinate 284 downwards.
GGCGGCAGGCCATGCAACTGCCCCCGCAGTCCATCGACCCGAACGTCCCCACGCAGATCCCCCCGGACCAGCTTCAGGACTTCAAGAGCTTCCTGGACGTGGTGCTCGACACCGTGATCGGCGGCGCGGCCCCCGGCGTGCACACGCTCGGGCTCCAGCTTTGGGGCGGGCTCGCCGCCGTGATGGTTGCATGGACCGGACTCAGGATCGCCTACAGCGGCACGCTCCAGCCCTGGGCCATCGTCAAGCTCGTGCTCGGAATCGCGATCCCCCGCACGCTGCTC
>JAAXGQ010000238.1 GCA_012271265.1 Vicinamibacteraceae bacterium | reverse complement strand
CTCGCGATGCGGATCCTCACCCGGATGGCGCGCATCCGGGGCGCGCGGCGCATGCTGGACATCGAGCAGGCGCACATCGACAGCACGATCTACGTCGGCGACGCGGGCCTGGAGTTCGCCGAGCGCCTCGCGGGGCTCGGCGCCCGCGTGCGCGTGCCGTCGACGCTGAATGTCAGCGGGGTGGACGAATTCGGCTGGCGGGAGTGGTCCGTCCCCGGTGCATGGGCGGAGAAGGCGCGCCGCCAGATGCGCGCCTACGCCTCGATGGGAACCACGCCGACCTGGACCTGCGCCCCCTATCAGACGGAACACGCGCCGCGCTTCGGCCAGCAGATCGCCTGGGGGGAGTCGAATGCCGTCGCGTTCGCGAACTCGGTTCTCGGCGCCCGCACCGAGCGCTACCCCGATCTGCTCGACATCTGCGCCGCGATCACCGGGAGGGCTCCGGCGATCGGGCTCCATCTCGAGCGGAATCGCCGCGCCACCCGGGAATTGCGGCTGACCGGGATTCCGGAAGCGGTGGCCTCCCGGGACGACTTCTACCCGGTGCTGGGGCATCTTCTCGGGCCATGGGCGGAAAGCGCTCCCGCCCTGATCGAAGGACTGCCGATCGTCCCCACGGAGGACCAGTTGAAAGCGCTGGGCGCCGCGGCGGCCTCCTCCGGGGCCGTCGCGCTCTTCCACATCCCTGGGGTGACTCCGGAAGCGCCGACGCGGGAAGCTGCGCTCGGAGGCCGCAGGCCGGAGTTGTTGCGCCGCGTCGGTTTCGCGGACCTCCGCCGCGCCCGCGCGGAGCTGAACGCGCGGAACGAGGGCCCCCTCGATCTCGTGGTTCTTGGCAGCCCGCATTTTTCCTTCGCCGAGTTCGAGGCGCTGGCGTCGGTTCTGGATGCGGGGAGCCCCGGTCGCGGCGGTTCGGGCTGCCCGCTGGTGGTGACGACGAGCCGGGCTGTCCGGGACCTCGCCGACCGGGCCGGCCTCCTCGATCCGCTCTCCCGGTTCGGTGCCCGGATCACGGTGGACACCTGCATCCTGGCCACCCCGATGCTCCCGCCGTCCGTCCGCCGCCTGATGACGAACTCGGCGAAGTACGCCTGGTACTCGCCGAGTCTCCTGGAGGCCCGGGTGAGCTTCGGCAGCCTCGAGGAGTGCGTCGCCTCGGCCCGGGCCGGACGGGTCGTGCGCGCGCCGGGGCCGTGGGATTGACCGGGCGACGCCTCTCGGGGCGGTCGATCATCGGCGGCCAGGCCTCCGGCGCCCTCCTGCACGCTTCCCGGCCGCTCAGTTTCTGGGGTGGGTACGACGCCCGGACCGGCCGGATTCAGGATGCCCATCACCCCCTCGCGGGACGCGAGGCCCGGGGTCGGATTCTGGCCCTTCCCGCGACGCGCGGTTCCTCGACCACGACGGCGGTGCTCCTCGAGGCGATCCGCCTCGGGACCGCGCCGGCGGCTCTCGTCACCCGGGGTGTGGACGCCTTCCTCGCGCTTGCGTGCGTGGTGGGGGAAGAGATGTACGGCCGCGCCCCGCCGCTCGTCGCCGTGGACGAAGCCGCGTTCCGCGCTTTGGGCTCGTGGCCCGGGGCTTCCCTGAAGGACGGCGACCTCACCTGCGTCGAGCCGGGCTGACCCGACGCAGTTCGGCTCGGCCCGGCCCTCAGGCAGGGATCCAGCGGGCGCCGGAACGGCGTTCGAGGCGGATCCGGGAGCCGCCGCCGTGGATGACGATGGAATAGACCACTCCGCGGCCGCTCACGGTGATCCGGCCCGCCCCGGAACTCCCGAGCGGCGAAAACGAGACCATGTCGGCGAACCCGACCGCGTGCCCAGGGATCGCCGCGCCTTCGGCGTCTTCGGCGGAGGCGCCCCAGTTCACGCCGGGAAACCGCGCGGCGAACGACCAGAGATGCCCGAGGCGTTTCTCCACGCCGCCCCGGATGTCGGCGCGACGGACCCCGTTGCGGTTCGCGTCGAGGTAGAGGCCGATGACCGGGACCCCCGGCGGCGTGATCACCGGCTCCTCGTCGGGCGCCGCCGGCGGATCGAAGACGACCGCCACGTTCGCCGCCCGGGTGGCGGCGAACCCCCGGGCTTCGAAGAGAACCGCCCGCATGCCGATTGCGGCCGCATGCACCCGGCGGGCCTCGAGCCCGTCGAGGACCGGAGGCACAGCGGTCGCGGCGACAACAGACAGAAGTGTGACCGCCATCAGCAGTTCGAGCAGGGTGAACCCGCGCTCGGAGGAGCCGTTCACCGGGAGCCGGCTTCCCCGCGCCCGTCGCCGACGGTCACGTGCGGCCGGATGCGTTCGAAGGTCCGCTCTCCGATGCCGGGAACGTTCATCAGCTC
>JAAXGQ010000237.1 GCA_012271265.1 Vicinamibacteraceae bacterium | reverse complement strand
GCGGTCGGCCTTGACTACGGCGCCGGAATCGACTGGACGCCGGACGGCGCCGGTCTGGTCTTCGACGCCTCGCGCGCAGACGACGCCGACCTCCGCTACCGGGAGTCCCACATCCATTTCGTGGATCTCGCCAGCGGCGCCATCCGCCAGATCACCCAGGAGCGCGGCCCGTGGGCCGGGCCGGTGGTCTCCCCGGACGGCCGGCACATCGCCTTCTCCGGCTATGGGTGGACCGAGCAGACCTACAAGGTTTCAGACCTCCAGGTGATCGGCTTCGACGGTTCCGGGCACCGGGCGCTGTCGGGGGCGCTCGACCGGGACGCGGGCAACCCGGTCTGGTCGCCCGAGAGCGACCGGATCTGGTTCACCGCCGATGACCGAGGCAGCCGGAATGTCCACGTCGCGAGCCTGACCGGGGAGACGAACCCGGTCACCGAAGGGACCCACATGCTCACGGTGAACACGGTTTCCGACACCGGGGTCGCGGCCGCGGTGCGCACCTCCTTCCACGAGCCGTCGGACATCTTCGTCTTCCCGCTCTCCGATCCCGCGCGGATGACCCGGCTCACCGAGGTGAACGCCGACGCGCTGGCGGGCATCGAGCTCGGGGCGGTCGACGAACTCTGGTACGACTCGACCGGCGGGGCGCGGGTCCAGGGCTGGGTCATTCGGCCTCCCGATTTCGACGCGTCCCGCAAGTACCCCCTCGTGCTCCACATCCACGGCGGCCCCCACGCCATGTACAACGTGGCGTTCAACAACGCCTTCCAGAACTTCGCCGCCAACGGCTACCTGCTGCTCTACACGAACCCCCGGGGCAGCACCGGCTACGGCACCGACTTCGGCAACGCCATCGACAACGGCTACCCGAGCGTGGACTACGACGACCTCATGGCCGGGGTGGACGCGCTGATCGCCGAGGGGAACGTGGACGAGACGCGGATGGCGGTGACCGGCTGCAGTGGCGGCGGCGTGCTGTCTTCGTGGGTGATCGGCCAGACCGACCGCTTCGCCGCCGCCGCGGTGCGCTGCCCGGTGGTGAACTGGATGAGCTTCGCCGGAACCGCCGACATCCCCCGCTGGGGGTACATGCGCTACCACGGCTACCCCTGGGACAACGCCGAGAAGTACCTCGAGCACTCCCCGCTGATGTATGTGGACCGGGTCACCACGCCCACCCTGCTGATGACCGGCGAGCTCGACCTGCGGACCCCGATGAGCCAGACCGAGGAGTACTTCCAGGCGCTCAAGGCGCTCGGCGTCCCCACCGCCATGGTCCGCTTCCACGAGGAGTACCACGGCACGAGCTCGCAGCCGTCGAACTTCATCCGCACCCAGCTCTACATGCTCGACTGGTTCTCCCGGTTCGACCGGCAACCGGAAAGGATCACCGATCCGTGACCCCCAATCTCCGCCGCCTTCCGCTCCTCGCCCTGCTCGTCCTCGGCCTGCTCGCCGCCGCGGCGGCCGGATTCGCCGTCGGCGCCGCGGCCTTCGGCGGCAGTCAGGAAGAGGCCCTCGGGACCTGGCGCAGCCCCAGCGGAACCGAGATCCGACTGCTTCTCTCCGAATCGAACCTTGGCGGGAGCGAAGTGGAGATCGGGGAGATCACCTTCGCCCCGGGAACGAACTCCGGGAACCACCTGCACGGCGCCACCGAGGTCTTCTACGTTCTCGAAGGCGAGCTCGAGCACGTCGTGGACGGTGTGAGCGAGACGTTGGGCCCGGGTGACCTGGGCTTCGTCCGCCCGCCTTCGGAGGTGAACCACATCACCAGCCCCGAC
>JAAXGQ010000236.1 GCA_012271265.1 Vicinamibacteraceae bacterium | reverse complement strand
GGGATGCCCGCATCGGCATCGGGAAGGACCGGCATGGGACAGGCCATGCCGCCCTCCCCGGCGGGTCGCTCCCGGTCCATCAATCCCGTGCGGGAAGGCCAACGGCCCGTCGCTCCGACGGTAGGTTCCGGCAGAGCGCCGGGGCCGCCAAGGGCAATACGGTCTCGTGCTCAGAACGGGACGTAACCCATCTGGAAGAGCGTCAGGGTGCCATCGGAGGCCTCCCCGAGGTGGAGGATGAAGCGCGCGCCGTAGCGCCGTCCGAACGTGAGGATCGCCCCGGCGGTCGAGAGAACCTCTCCGCCGTCGTACTCGATGCCCGCGCTTCGACCTGAGCGGGCAGGAGCGCCGGACCCGGCAACAGCAGCCTCATCGCGATGCTCGAATCCCCCGGTTGAGAATGAACCGGCCCGTCGAGGGCCGACAGCGGCTCGGGTGCGAAACCGAAACGTCGGGGCCAACGTAATGCAGGAGTTAGTGGACCGCCCGACCGTGTTGGACCGGAGGGGTTGTCCGGCGAGTCGAGCCGGGACGAGGTTGCCCGACGCTCCGGCTGCGGTGGGGACGGCGAGTGTGTGGTCCAGTGCCTCGAAGCGGCGCTTGACGGGCCTTCCCGCCAGGGATTGTTGGTGCGGGAGCGACCCCAGGAGGGAAGGGGCGAGGTGTGAATCTCCACCTCGCCCCGAGCCCGTACCGAGCCTTCGGCGAGGCGGGTCGCTCCCGCCACGGTTTCAGCGGCCCGTCCGGCAACGCGCGGGCGGGCCGCGAGGCCGCAAGACCCGGCCGCGCAAGCGGATGGACGCAGCGGCGCGTGTGAATCGCCGGAGGCCGAAAACGTGAATCGCACCCCCATGTCGAAATCACGACGCGGTGCGGGCGTAAGCCGTAGGCCGCTCATCGGTAGCGAGCCCCGGCGAGCCGCACCGCCCGCCATGCGGTGCCGCGATGGATCGACCCGCGCCCGCCCTGGCTGCGGATCCGCTTCGTGAGCTCGACGCTGCGCTTCATGGCGGCTTGGAGCCCGCCGAACTCTTCGAGGACCCGGACCGCGCCCTGAAGGATCGCGCGCTCGATCCGGGCGATCTCGTCGCGCATCCCGGCGTCGGCCTCGGCGGAAACGCCGTCCTCCGCCCAGCCGCGCATGACCCGCTCGGCCCGGCCGGTCTCGCGCGACCTGCGCGCGACGGCGACGACTTCGACGGACCGGCCCAGCCGCGTGAGCGCGCGCCAGAGCCCCCGGTGCGCGTTGCCCCACGAGCGGAGCGCCGTCGTGGTGTCGTGGCTGGGGTCCGCGTAGACGAAAACATCGCGCGTGCGGAATCGAGCGCGACGGGCAGCTTGACGGGGAAGTGGCGGCGGGTGTTCCCGGCGGCTCCCCGGTAGACGCGCGCGGGCAGGACCCGGCGCTCGATGCCGAGC
>JAAXGQ010000235.1 GCA_012271265.1 Vicinamibacteraceae bacterium | reverse complement strand
GGCAGTCTCCTGCCGACAGCGCCGACGTACTAACGAACCGTGGCCGGTGAGGACACCGGCGCTCCATGGGGTGGTGGCCGGCAAGAGGGTCGGCCCCATGCTCGGGCGAGAACCGTTGACAGAAGGAGATGGCCGAGCGATGGCCGCCTCGAGGATCTGGGGGACGTTGAGGAGGAAGACGCGGCAGCTACATGGCCCCGGTTGTGAACCGGATTCTTGGCGAGCCGGGCGGGCGACTGTTCGAGGGCTGTTAGATTCGGCGGGAACAGATTCGGCCGCGCCCCACCGCAACCCAGGAGGTCGTCCTTGCCCCGTTCCGTTTCGCTTCCCGTAACACCTGCCCGCGTCTCCCCCCCGGCCATGCTCGGCCTCGCCGCGCTCCTCGCGGCCTCCGCTGCCGGCGCCCAGGAAGCCGGGCCCGAAATCCGGATCGAACCGGAGTCCCTCACCCTGGAGGTCGGGGGGACGGCCCAACTTGCGGCCACGGTGGTCGATCCCGCCGGGAATCCGGTCACGGACGCACGGGTTGTGTTCTTTTCGGGGAACCGGCTCGCCCTCACCGTGACGCCGGGCGGCCACGTCTCGGCGAACCGACCGGGCCGCCACACGGTCACCGCCCTGCTGCCGGATCAGCCGTTCGATGGCTCGTGGGACTACTACAGCAGCCGCGACCCCGGCGTCCGCGCCTCGATCGAGGTCTCGGTCCCGGATCCGGAGTTGACTTCCATCTTCTTCGAGAACGCGCCGCCCCGGGCCTGGGCTGGCACTGAGGTCCGGTTTGCGGTCGCCGCACGGGACCGGGCGGGAGAACTGCGCGAGGGGGTGAGCGCCCAGTTCAACACCAGCGACCCCCAGGTGGCCACGGTGGACGAGTACGGAATCGTGGCGTTCCAGCGCGAGGGCGCGGTCCAGATCGCCGCGATGAGCGGGGACATGGTGATCTACCACGAGGTGCAGATCCAGCCGAATCCGACCGCCCGGATCGAGCTTCGCTCCTCGGGCCCGGGCGAGGTCCGCACCGGTGACGTGGTGACGTTCGAGGCTCTCGTCTTCGACGACGCCGGCATGGAACTGACCGGCCTTCCGGTTCGATTCGCTCTTGAGTCCCGCCCGGACGCCTTCCGTGCGGAGTCACGCGGCGCGGGAGCCCCGGCCCAGGTGACGGAGGAGGGGCGGTTCGTGGCGGAGCAGCCCGGGGTGTACACGGTGATCGCCATGAGCGGCGGCCAGCTCGCCCGGGAGACGGTGCGGGCGGCGCCGCGCGACGTCGCGCAGGAGGTCGAGTACCTTGGCCACGCGCTGGTCTCCGACCGGGTGACCGGCGACCTCTGGGTCTGGGAAGGCGTGGACGGCCGCGACTACGCGGTGCACGGCACCTGGAACGCCGAGGGCCACGCCTACTTCTACGACGTCACCGATCCCCGGAACATGGTCCTCATCGACACGGTGCAGGTCGACGCCCGCACCGTGAACGACGTGAAGGTGTCCGAGGACGGCACTCTGTGCGTCATCAGCCGGGAAGGCGCCTCGAACCGGCGGAACGGCTTTGTGCTGATCGACTGCAGGAACCCGAGAGAGGCGGAGATCCTGGCGTCCTTCGATCAGGGTCTCACCGGCGGGGTCCATAACGTCTTCCTCCACGACAACCACGTCTACGCGGTGAACAACGGCCGCCGCTGGGACGTGGTGAACGTCGAGGATCCGAGGAACCCGTTCCGCGTCTCCCGCTTCGAGACCGACTCACCTGGCCGGTCGGTCCACGATGTCTGGGTGCGGGACGGCATCGCCTACCAGGCTGGGCGCACCGACGGCCTGATCATGATCGATGTCGGCGGCGGCGGGATGGGTGGCAGCCCGACCTCACCGGTCGAAATGGGCCGTTATCCCCAGATCACCGGCTGGAACCACGCGGTGTGGCCGTTCCGCAGCCCCTCGACCGGCAAGCTGTACGTGATCGGCGGCGACGAAGCCTTCTACCTGAACCCGAGGCGGCCGGAGGCCGGCGGCATCCTCTGGGAGGAGGAGATCCCGTCGCGCGCCAAGGGCTGGCTCCACTTTGTGGACTTCTCCGACCCGGAGAACCCCAAGGAGGTCGCCCGCTACGAGCTCGCCGACTCCGGCCCCCACAACCTCTGGGTGGACTGGGAGGAGGAGATCATGTACGTCGGCTACTACGACGCGGGCCTGCGCGTCGTGGACGTTTCCGGCGACCTCCTCGGCGACCTCTACCGTCAGGGTCGGGAAATCGCCCGCTTCTTCCCGGAGAGCAACGACGGCTTCCTCGCCAACGCCGCGTTCACCTGGGGCCCGCAGCCGCACAAGGGAACGATCTTCCTCGCCGACTTCAACAGCGGCCTCTGGGCCGTCCGCCTGAAGCCCCGTCCCGAAACGCCCTCCGCCTCCGAGTAACCCCGCCGCCCCGGCCCCGGAACCCGGTGTCGACCGTCCAGTCTGATTGGACGCAGCAGGCAAACGGCCGCCAGTTCGCCCGGGCTTTCGAACAACCGGCGCCATAGCGAAGCCAGCGAACCATCTCCGCCTCCGGCGGGGCCGGCGAGACGCCGGCGCTCCATGGGACGCGGGGGCTCCATCTATGTGCCCGCCGGCGGGAGAAGGGTGGCGTCAGTTCGTCGGGTAGACGCGATCCCCTTCGTAGTCGCGGAGGCCGCAGAAACCCACGACCTCGTATCCGTTCGCCTGGAGCAGGTCCGCGGCACGCGCGGCTCTTCCGCCCCCCTGTCAAGCGGTCAGGATCGGCACTCCCTCGGGGAGTTCGCCCAGCCTGGCCTCCAGTTCACCGATCGGAATATGCACGAAACCGTCGATCGTTCCGTGCTCGGCCAGTTCTTCGTCGGTCCGAACGTCGAGCAGGAGCGCGCCGTTCGCGAGGGCGGCGTCAATGTCGGCGGCCTCCACGCGGGGCGCCTCCTCCGGTGTCTCCGCCTCCGGCTCTGCTGCCGGCGCGGCCGACTCCGGCGCTTCGCCGCCGCCGCAGCCCCACGCCCCGGCAAGGGCGAACGCGCCGGCCAGACCGACCACCGTTACACGACTCTTTCGCATGAGGCCGTCTTCCTCCTTCAGTTCCCGGTCGGGAACTCGCGGTTCCCGGAGTAGTTCACGAGGCCGCAAAAGCCGGCCACTTCAAGGCCGTGGCGCTCCAGAATGGCTGCGGCACGCGCAGCCCGAGGGCCCACCATTCACGTCGTCAGCACGGGCTGCTCACGCGGCAACTCGTCGATGCGGTCGGCGAGTTCTCCCAGGTGGATGTGGATGGCTCCGGGAATCGTTCCCGTTTCCTTCAGCTCGCGGGCGGTGCGCACATCCAGCAGCACGGCGCCATCACCGAGCATTCCGTCGATCTCGTCCGCGCGGACGAACGGCGCCCGCGTCCCGAACAGCCGCCCCATGACCGCCATGCGGCGGAGACTATCAGCGGCGGTGGCCAGTGAGGACGCCGGCCCCAGCGAGCGCCGGCCCCATGGAGCGCCGGCGTCCTCGCCGGCCTACGCCGAAC
>JAAXGQ010000234.1 GCA_012271265.1 Vicinamibacteraceae bacterium | reverse complement strand
GGGAGGCCCACGGACCATGCCCGCCTGCGGCGGTGGCCGGTGAGGACACCGGCGCTCCCGGTGGTGGCCGGTGAGAGCGGCGGCCCCATGGAGCGCCGGCGTCCTCGCCGGCCTACGCCGCACCCTGGAGCGCCGGCGTCCTCGCCGGCCTACGCCGGACCTTCGGCCCCTCAGGCAGTCTCCTGTTGACCGCGCCGCCGTGCTGAGCGACGGTGGGCCGGGAGGCCGACGGACCATGCCCGCCTGGGGCGGTGACCGGTGAGGACACCGGCGCTCCAGTCGCTTGTGGGGACGGTTCAGGCCGCGGCTCGTTTCCGGCCGACCAACACGACAGCCGGGATGCGACGCCACACGCATCCGGCGTCGAACCCGGCGCGCGTCATGGCCTCGAGCTCCCGCTCCAACGGGAAATACGTGTCTTCATCCGACCATTCCTCGAAATGCCGAAAGGCGCGCTGTTCCGGGATTCCGCACGACACCATGTGCGCCGCCCAGACCGCGTAGTCGGCAGCCTCGCGGGCGGGATCGTCCGGCATGGTGATGTCCCCGTTGACGAACACGCCGCTGGGGGCCAGCGCCTCATGGATCCGGCCGTAGAGCCGGGCCTTCAGGTCCAGGTCCGGCACATGGTGCAGCGCCAGCGAGGCCACCACGGCGTCGCAACGGGGCAAGGTGTCGTGAAACGACTGCCTTCTCAGGCGTATCCGTTCCCCGAAGCGTTGCAGCCGCGTCCGGGCGAGAGCCAGCATTTCGTCGTCGACGTCGACGAGCTCCACGACGCTCTCTCCGCATTCCCGGAGGACCGCTTCCGAGAGGGCCCCGGTCCCGGCGCCGAGGTCGAGCACCCTGCCGGGGCCGCTCGGTGCGACGGCCCGGGCGACCTGCTCCAGCATTTCCTCGTAGCCGGGAAGGAACTGCCGGATGATCGAGTCGTACTCGTCGATTTCAAGGCGAAGGTGCCGGCGGACGGAGTGGCTCATGGGAGAGTGGGCAGGGTACCCGCGCCGCGATCGGGGGACCGGTCATGTCGAACCTGGGGGTGGACTATCTTCTGCAGAATGTCGAAGACGCCTCCGACCGGTTTCGCGCAGGAAGCGCTGGAACGGATCGGGACAGGCCGGAACGAGGACCCGCCAGGGGGCGCGAGTCCGCGGAGGTAGGGAAATGCGGAGCAAGGGACTTCAGGCACTGGTCATCGCCGCTCTTTTCATCGCGCTCGGGGCGCTCAGCGCGCTGCAGGCTCCGGGCTCCCGGGCAGGGACCGGCGAGGATCGGATCGCCGGCGCCGCCGGCGCGTTCCTCGGGACGCTCGATGACGCGGCCCGGGAGAAGGCGGTCTACGGGCTCTCGGACAACGAACGCTTCGACTGGCACTTCGTTCCCCGCTCGCGGAACGGCCTCGCCCTTCGTGACATGACGCTGGAGCAGCGGACGGCCGCCCACACCCTGCTGCAGGCGACCATGAGTGGCCAGGGCTATCTCAAGGCGGCCGCCGTGATCGAACTTGAGCGGATCCTCGGGCTCCTCGAAGGGCGCCCCGAAAGGCGCGACCCGGAGGGCTATTTCGTCACCATCTTTGGCGCGCCCCTGTCGGGCCAGCCCTGGGCGTGGCGCTTCGAGGGACACCACCTGTCGCTCAATTTCTCCTCCCCCGGGAACGAACTGACCATCACCGGGCCCGCGTTCTTCGGCGCGAACCCGGCCCGGGTGCCGTCGGGACCCAAGGCTGGCTGGCGGGCGCTCGGCCGGGAGGAAGACCTCGGCCGCGCGCTCGTGACCAGCCTCTCGTCGGAACAGCTCTCGAAGACGGTGATCGCCGCGGAGGCGCCCCGGGACATCATCACTGCGAACGACCGCGAGGCGCGCCTCGAAGGCTTCGAGGGACTGCCGATGTCCGCCATGACGGACGCGCAGCAAGCGATGCTCCTGGCCCTGATCCACGAATACGTGGGGAACATGGAGGAGAGCAGCGCCCGCGCCTGGATGGTCCGGATCGGGGAGGAGCCGGAGATCCACTTTGCCTGGGCCGGACCGGTCGAACCCGGGAACGGCCACTACTACCGGGTGCACGGGTCTTCGTTCCTGATCGAGTACGACAACACGCAGAACGACGCGAACCATGTCCACTCGGTGTGGCGTGACCTCGAAAACGACTTCGGAGGCGACGCGCTGGCCCGCCACTACACCGACGGCCATCCGCACGACTGACGGCGCGGGGTCGTCCGCCCGTCAGCCGACGACCCGGACCCGGACCCGGCGCGCGTCTCCCGGCAGGTAGGCCAAGGGAAGGTCCTCCCGCTCCACGACTTCGAGCGCGGTCGGATCGGCGCCGGCGGCCACCGCCCCCGCCTCGGCTTCCTCCGTGGCCCGGCGGAACGCTTCCTCCCGTCCGACGCCGTGGAACACCCGGTCGGTCTCGCCGCCGATCCGGGCGATCGCCGCCCCCACCGCGTTCGCGACGCTGGCGTGCGGCACGTCGACCCGCTCCGAGACCCCCGGCGTCCGCTCGGGGATCAGGAACGCGCCTCCGCCGACGGCGAGCAGCGACCGCGCGGCCGCGTCCGGCTTCATGCGGTCCACCGACTCCTCGATGCGCTCGCGGACCGCCCGGGCAAAGCGCCTCGTGACCGCGGAGGACAGGGCTGCGACCCGCCGCGCATCCCCGATCCGCGCCCAGCCGGCCGCCACGCCGCAGTCGGTAGCGGTCAGGATGTCGCCGCCGAAGACCCGCCCCTTCTCGATGAGCCGGTACCCGACGCTCCCCGGACCCACCGCGCCGCCGTTTCGGGTGACAAGGCTCCCTCCTCCGAGCGCGATGGACAGGAGGTCCGGCATCCGGAACAGGGTCCGCACGCCTCCGATCACGACCTCGCGCGGCGCTTCTCTCGGAAAGCCGGCCCGCAGATAGCCGATGTCCGTCGTCGTCCCGCCCACGTCCACGACGACCGCTTCGGAGACCCCGGAGAGGAAGGCGGCCCCGGTCATGCTGTTCGTGGGACCGGAGGAAAGGCTGAGCACCGGGTACGCCGCGGCGGCGGGGACCCGCGCCACCGTGCCGTCGTTCCGGGCGATCAGGAGCGGGGCGCGGATTCCGGCTGTCTCCATTGCGTCGGCGAAGGCCCGCATCACGCGGGCGGCCAGCGGGCGCAGGGCGGCGTTCAGCAGACCGGCGTTCTCGCGTCCGAGGAGCCCGATCCGCCCCAGTTCCCGGGACTCGGTGATCCGCGCCTCGGGGTGCTCCTCACGAAGGATTTCGGCCGCGCGCGCCTCGCCGCGCCCGTCGAGCGGAGAGAAGACCGCGCTCACCGCGACGTCCCGGATCCCCTCGTGGCGGAGGCTCCGGCCGACTCTCGCGATTCCGGTCTCGTCGAGCGGCGCGATGGGCCGTCCGTCGCACTCGTGGCCGCCGGCGACCTGCATGACCGGACCGCGTACCCGGCGGGCGAGGCCTTGCGGCCAGTCGCAGAAGGGGGGCAGCGAGGCGCTCGCCGGAAGACCGATGCGGAGCGCCGCCACCCGGCTGAGTCCGGCCCCGGTCAGGACCGCGTTCGTGAAGTGGGTGGTGCCGATCACCACGCGGGCGACGGGCCCCTCGGCCGCGTGGGCGGCCTCGCGAAGCGCGGTCACGACCCCGGTGGTGACGTCCGCCGTCGTCGCGGTCTTGAACTCCCGCACGACGCGCCGCCCCGCCATGAGCACCGAGTCGGTGTGGGTCCCCCCCACGTCCACCCCGATCCGGAGGGCGGGAGGAGATTTCGTCATGAGGCGGGAAACAGGGAGCGAAAATCGAGATCGAAGCCGAAGGCGCGCGGACCGACCAGTTCCAGCGCCGGCGGCGTCTTCAGGGCGAAAGGGACATCCAGGGCGATCACCTCGACGCGTTGGCCGTAGGCGATGACCTCGGTCCCCAGGGCCTCGCCGGTGGCGGACTCCACGACGCACAGGATCTCGGGGGTGGTGGCGACCGGTCTTCCGTCGCGAAACGCCGCCGCGAACTCGTTCTGGAAATGCAGCTCGAGGCTTGCCCCCCGGTCGGGCCCGAGTCCGCTGATCCGCGCCTTGCCGCGAAGGAAGCCGCGCGTCGTGCGCCGGGCGATGTCGGAGACCTTGCCGGTGAAGAGCCGGAGGCCGGACTCGGAGGCGAGCACCGCCGCGACCGGATCCGATCCGGCGGCCTTCGCCCGGCGCCGCGCCGCGCCGATGCGGATGGCCCGGCTGACCGACCCGAGGACAGCGTGGTCCTTGATCTCCCTTCCGGTCCGAGGCGCCTTGGCGGTCGCGGCGATCGACCCCACCTCGGTCACCGCGACCCGGCCGAGGCGCTCCTGCCACTGCCAGCTCGCCGCCCGTTCCACGATCACCACGTTGTCCCGGATGTCGGCCAGACAGAACGGATAGTTGCGAAGACCGGCGATCGCGAAGGTCGTCATCTGGGCCTCGGGGAACGCCCGCCCCATGCAGTCGGCGTCCACCACCGGGAGCCCAGTCCGCGCCGCCACCATGAAGCTCTGGAGCGCGTTCGCCCCCCCGATCTCCAGCGACATGACCGCCGCGAAGTCCCGTCCGAGACGCTCCGCCAGGATCCTGACGGGCCGGGCGGCCACTTCGGGGTCGGGGAGCCGCTCCTCGCCGACCAGCGGCGCCCCCATCGTCGAGACCACGGCCACCAGGTCCTCGTCTCCCAACGCCGCTGCCGGGATGACCTCGGCCCGGAATCCCCGGGCCGTTTCCGCCCGAAGATTCAGGAGCGCGTGATACGGATTTCCACCCCCGCCCGCTCCCAGAATCCACGCGCCCGCCGCCAGATCCTCGATCTCCAGCGCCGACAGCTCCCGCCCCGAACCGCGCATCGGGCCGGAAATGCTAAGTCGCTCGCGCCCAACGTGCCGACGGGCTCCCGCCGTCCCACGGAGCGCCCCCGTCCCATGGAGCGCCGGCGCCCCATGGATCGCCGGCGTCCTCGCCGGCCTGCGCCGCACCTTCGGCCCCTCAGCTAGCCTCGTGCCGACCGCGCCGGCCCCCTGGAGCGCCGGCGTCCTCGCCGGCCTGCGCCGTCCCTTCGGCCCCTCAGGCAGTCTCCTGCCGACCGCGCCGCCCCCTGGAGCGCCGGCGTCCTCGCCGGCCTGCACCGCACCTTCGGCCCCCCGGCAGTCTCCTGCCGACCGCGCCGCCCCCTGGAGCGCCGGCGTCCTCGCCGGCCTGCGCCGCACCTTCGGCCCCCCGGCAGTCTCCCGCTGACCGCGCCGCCCCCTGGAGCGCCGGCGTCCTCGCCGGCCCCGCCGTCCCATGGAGCGCCGGGGGTCGCTTGGGCGGGGGGCTGCCTGGGCCGGACCCGTAAGATGGGGGCATGGCTTCGGGCGCCGATCTCCGAAAGCGCGGCGGAGGGCGGTTCCCGGGTCGGATGGACGGATGCGGACGGTTCATTTCCTGACGATCGGGGAGGCGCCGCGCCCGGATGTGACTCCGGAGCTCCTGGGTTTTCTGGGAAAGGCGGCGGTGGGCGTGCGCGTCGTCGAGGCGGGTGTCCTCGACGGGCTCACCCGCGACGAGGTGCGCGAGGGGGCGCCTCGGGCGGGGGAAATGCCGCTCGTGTCCCGCCTCGGCAGCGGGGAGGAAGTCGTGCTCTCCGAGTCGTTTGTGGAGCGGCGGATGGCGCGGCTTGCGAAGGGAGTTCCCGACGGCGAGGTCGCCGGCATCCTCTGCACCGGCCCCTTCGCCGGCATCGCGGAGCGGCCCGGCCTCGTGAAGGCAGGCGTGGCCTTCGACGAAGCGCTCCGTTCCGCCTGCCGCGACGCAGGCGCCGAGTCCGTCGGGATGCTCATCCCGGAGCGGCGTCAGGAAGCCGATGCGCGACGTAGGGTCCCGTTCGGGCTTCGCTGCCGGGTTGCGGTTGCCTCCCCGTACGCGGACCCCGGGCTCGCGGCGCGCGCCTGCGAGCGGTTCCGGGACGTGGACGCGATCGGCCTGAACTGTCTCGGCTACACGGCCGCGCTCGAGGCGGCGGTCGGGACCGTGACCGGCCAGCCCGTCGTCCTCGCGCGCCGCGCCCTCGCCGCCGCCCTCCGCCGCCGCCTCGCCTGACCCGCCCTGGAGCGCCGGCGTCCTGGACTCCTTACATTCTTGT
>JAAXGQ010000022.1:33932-39052 GCA_012271265.1 Vicinamibacteraceae bacterium | reverse complement strand
GTCTCCTGCCGACAGCGCCGCCGTCCCGACGCACCGTGGGCCGGCGAGGACGCCGGCGCTCCATGCGGGCCGTGGCCGGTGAGGACGCCGGCGCTCCAGGCAGACGCTCGCCTTGACGTATGCAGCGCCGGCCCATGGAGCGCCGGCCCTATGGAGCGCCGGCGTCCTCGCCGGCCTGCGCTGCACCCGCTCCCTCAGACAGTCTCGTGCCGACAGCACGGCCGTCCCGACGCACCGTGGGCCGGTGGGGACACCGGCACTCCATGCGGGCCGTGGCCGGCGAGGACGCCGGCGCTCCATGCGGGTGGTGGCCGGGAGGACACCGGCCCCGGGCTTCCACCCGTGACGCACGGCCCCGTCAGTGGGGTTTGAGGATCCAACCCTCGCCTCGGCCGCCCTGCATGCGGGCGGAGAGGGGGGACGGGAAACGGAGATGGCGCACGGCCGCCGCTTCCGACTCCGCCGGCTGGGCGGTGAGCCAGTCCCAGTCGAGCCTGCCCTCGCCGCGTTCCGGGTTCACGGTGAAGTACCCGATCCCGTTCGAGACAAGGTTGTCGAAGAAGTGGCTGCCCTGGGAGGGCGTGACCACCAGATCCCGGAGCCCCGCCTCCACGATGACCCGGGCGCCGTTCACCTGGGTCCAGCTCACCGGGATGCCGAGATAGGGATCGCGGGACCCCCAGCGGCCGACGCCGATCAGGATGTACGGACGCTTCGCGGCACGAAGCTGGCTGTTAAGCCGCCCGACTTCGCGGGCGGTTTCCTGACTGCGCAGTCGGTCGAAGCGGGCCCGGTCCACGACCACCGCGTCATGAAGACCGTCGATCCGCCCGTGTCCGAGAACCCGGCTGCTCTGGCACACGAGCGCGGCTTCGTCGGAGGCTACCGGCTCCGCGACGGAGGGCGTCTCCTTGGAGGAGGTAAGGCGCCGCAGCTGCAGGAAGCCGAACTCGCGGGGCGTTCCTGGCGAAACGGTCAGATTCGCCGCGAACTCCAGTTCGAGCGGAGCCTGGCAGGCCTCCTCCCCAAGTTCCAGCAATTCCTCCAGCACGGAGGCGAGCGGGAAGATCTCCGGGAGGGAAAGGAGGGGCGCGAGGGTAACCAGCCGGAGTCCCGGGCGGGAGATGCCATCGTGGAGGGCGCCGGCGTTCCTCGACCAGGTCGACCCGAGCAGGTGGAGCACGCCGTCGGTTTCGGCGGCCGAAAGGGGCAGGGAAAGCAACGGGGGCGCGGCGGCGATGCCCGGGGCCCGGGACGCGTTCAGGTCCACGGCGAGGAACTCCCGCTGGCCGCTCCGCACCAGGTCCTCGGGAGTTCCGAACCCGGTCCGCCGCTGCGGATGGCGGGGGGAAAACCGCACCGCCGGACCGCCGCTGGTCACGTGTTCTCCGAGCCCCAGGGCCACCGAGGCGATCCCGTCCCCGGCGCGCAGCGGAGCGACCGGATAGAAGTTCCGCGAGCGCGCCGTGCCGGCGATGTCGGGATAGAAGCGTCGCCCGTGCGGAAGGCCGAAGACCCGCTGCAGGATCACCGCCATCTTTTCCTCTTCCAGCCGATACGGCGTGGCGTCCAGGAAATCGCGCACCGCGGGCAGGAAGAGCGACGCGTAGACCTGCTTGATCGCCCGAAGGAGCGCCGCCAGCCGGTCCTCGGCGGTTTCCGCCTGATTCGGAAGGAGAAACGTCTCGTAGACACCGCTGAACGGCTGGAAGGGCGAATCTTCGAGGAGGCTCGAAGAGCGCACCGCCAGCGGATGCCGGGTTGCCTCGGCGAAGCGCAGCAGGTCGGCGGCAGCGCCGGCGGGGAATCGCGCCGCATCGAACCGGCGCCGCAGCCACCGTTCGTCTCCGGCTTCGAGGGCCCACGGCAGGAGGTCGTTTTCCTCGAGAAAGGCGTCGAAGACCCCGGTGGCGAGCACCACCGCCCGGGGCACGCGGATTCGGATGTCGGGGAAGTCCGCGCCGATCCGTGAGCGGTCCAGCAGCGAGTTGGTGAACGCCAGCCCGCGCGCCTTGCCGCCCACCGACCCGGTGCCGATGCGGAGGAAGCCGGCCTCGGGGTCGAAACCCTCGCGGGGAAAGTCGGCGACCACGGCCCGCTCCCGCTCCCGCCGCCGCGCGGCCAGCCGCCGCGCGACATCCTCGCCGATGTGGTCGTCCGGCCCGTAGTCGGAGATCCGCACCTTGCGCAGCCGCCGCGCGAGCTCGAGTTCGCCCCGGGCCATGAGCCAGTGCGAGATGTCGTTCCGGCTGGCGTGGTGGAGGAGGCAGGCGCGCGGCACACCGGACACCGTGCGGGCGAAGGAGTCGAGGTCGGTGGCGCGGGCCACCTCGGCGCCGTCCGGCAACCGGAAGACGAAGTCGCCGAAGTGGAACCGCTCGCGCATGAGCCGCTGGATCTGACGGAGCAGGTCGCGCGACCCCTTCAGCAGGAAGTCCGCCCCTGCGTGGCGCGCGAGAGCGCTGTTTTCGGGACGGCCCGAGTGGAGGATCACCGGAATGTCGGGCCGCTCGGCCCGGAGCGCGCCGGTGAACCGCTCGCCCGCTTCGCGGTCGATCCGGCCGTTCCTCGGGTACTCGACGTCGGAGATGACCCCCAGGATCTGGTCCGGGAAGGCGGTGTAGAGGTTCCAGGCTTCCTCGTAGTGGTCGCAGAGGAAGATCTTGGGCCGTGCCCGGATGCGGTGG
Organism: Vicinamibacteraceae bacterium; assembly: GCA_012271265.1. Classification (GTDB taxonomy): domain Bacteria; phylum Acidobacteriota; class Vicinamibacteria; order Marinacidobacterales; family Marinacidobacteraceae; genus JAAXGQ01. The sequence goes on along the minus strand of JAAXGQ010000022.1, from coordinate 36,365 downwards.
AACTTCTCGGTCAGGCTGAGTCCGTCCGGGATCAGCGCCCGCGTCTGCTCGAGTACGGCCTGATAGACGACTGGAAGAAACGACGAGTAGTAACGGATGTCGTCCTCGATGAGCAGGATCGCCGGCACCCCGTTCCGGCCTGAGTCGTGGGGGGCGTTCAGCCGGTCCTCGACCTGTTTCACGATGGCCAGGAAGAGACCCACGTCGCCCCGCCACACGAAGGGCTTCTCCAGGTTGCGCCGGGGGCTCGGAAGATCCTCCCGCACCGTCCGTGCGTCGTAGCCGAACGGGACGACCGGCACCCCGATTTGCTCCTCGCGCAGTCTTTGGGTGAACGACGCGATCCCCATTTCGCCGAGGTGGGGCGACGCGATGACAAGCTGAAAGCGGCCGGGCGCCTGGCGCAGGCGTTCCATGGCTGCCGCGCCGGAAGAAACCTGGCTGATGGCGGGGAGGACGCGCAAGTGCAGGTCGAGGAAGCTGGAGAGAACCCGCTCGTCGAGCTGCCCGTCCTCGGCGAGGATGAACGAGTCGTAGTCGCTGAGGACGAACAGGACCTCGTGGACCCGGGAGCGAAGGACGTCCTGGAAGGCCGGGGAGAGGGCTCCACGAGCAGGCATGGCTCGCCGGGGAGTGTGTCACCGCGACGGCCTGGCGAGGCGCCCCCATCGCCGCCGCCGCCGCCCTAGAATCCGCCCCGCCCGGAGGCTCCCACACCATGCAGATCACCGAGTCCATCCTCGCCCAGGTCGAGGCGCGCAATCCGGCCGAGCCGGAGTTCCTGCAGGCAGTCCGCGAGGTCGTGGACTCCGTGGGCCTCGTCCTCGAGCGCCATCCCGAGTATCGGGCCGCCCGGATCATGGAGCGGATCGTCGAGCCGGAGCGCGTCGTCATCTTCCGCGTCCCCTGGGTGGACGACCAGGGGACGGTCCAGGTGAACCGCGGTTTCCGGATCGAGATGAACAGCGCTCTTGGTCCCTACAAGGGCGGACTGCGCTTCCATCCATCGGTGAACCTCGGGATTCTGAAGTTCCTGGCGTTCGAACAGGTGTTCAAGAACGCCCTGACCACCCTGCCGCTCGGCGGCGGGAAAGGCGGCTCCGACTTCGACCCGAAGGGGAAAAGCGACGCCGAGGTCATGCGCTTTTGCCAGTCGTTCATGACCGAGCTGGCCCGCCACATCGGTCCCCACACCGATGTGCCGGCCGGGGACATCGGCGTGGGCGGCCGCGAAATCGGCTTCCTCTTCGGCCAGTACAAGCGCCTGGCCAACGAGTTCACCGGCGTCCTCACCGGGAAGGGTTTCGGCTGGGGCGGCTCGCTGATCCGCCCCGAGGCCACCGGCTACGGCGCGGTCTACTTCGCCGCCGAGATGCTCGCGACGCGGGACGACTCGCTCGAGGGGAAGACCTGCCTCGTTTCCGGCAGCGGCAACGTGGCCCAATTCACCGTGGAGAAGCTGATCGATCTGGGAGCGACCGCCGTCACCCTTTCCGATTCGAGTGGTTTCATTCACGACCCGGCGGGAATCGACGCCGAGAAGCTGGCGTGGGTGATGGAGCTCAAGAACGAGCGCCGGGGCCGCATCCGCGAGTACGCCGAGCACTTCCCGGGCGTGACCTACACGGCGGCCGACCCAGGGCTGGATCACAACCCGCTGTGGGCGGTCCCCGCCGCATGCGCCTTCCCGAGCGCCACGCAGAACGAGATCAACGCCAGCGACGCGAAGAACCTGCTCGCAGGTGGCTGCTTCGTCGTGTCCGAGGGGGCGAACATGCCCTCGGTTCCCGATGCGGTGGAGCTGTTCATCGGGGCCGGCATCCTCTACGGGCCGGGCAAGGCGGCGAACGCCGGCGGCGTCGCCGTCTCGGGGCTGGAAATGGCCCAGAACGCAGGGATGACCCAGTGGACCCGGGAGACCGTGGACCACCGCCTTCGGGACATCATGGTGGAGATCCACCTGGCCTGCGTGGGCGCGTCCGAGCGTTTCGGCACGCCGGGGAACTACGTGAACGGCGCCAACATCGCCGGCTTCCTCAAGGTCGCCGACGCGATGCTCGACCAGGGAGTCGTGTAGGGAAATCGCACACCCCGGCCCGCGGCCCGTCGGGCGCACCCGCCCACGGACATCGCGGAACAGCCCGGCGCACGGAGCGAGGCGACGCGCCTCGCGCTTCCTCAGCCGGCTCGGGATTCCCGAGGCGGGATGCCCGCCTGCGGCGGTGGCCGGTGAGGACACCGGCGCTCGCGGCGCGGTGGCCGTTGAGAGCGTCGGCCCCATGGAGCGCCGGCGTCCTCGCCGGCCTGAGCCGCACCCTGGAGCGCCGGCGTCCTCGCCGGCCTGGGCCGGACCTTCGGCCCCTCAAGCAGTCTCCTGTTGACCGCGCTGCCGTGCCGACGGACGGTGGGCCGGGAGGCCCACGGACCATGCCC
>JAAXGQ010000022.1:0-33884 GCA_012271265.1 Vicinamibacteraceae bacterium | reverse complement strand
CACGGACCATGCCGGCCTGCGGCGGTGGCCGGTGAGGACACCGGCGCCCGCGGTGCGGTGGCCGTTGAGAGCGTCGGCCCCATGGAGCGCCGGCGTCCTCGCCGGCCTGGGCCGGACCTTCGGCCCCTCAGGCAGTCTCCTGTTGACCGCGCCGCCTTGCCGACGGACGGTGTGCCGGGAGACCCACGGACCATGCCCGCCTGCGGCGGTGGCCGGTGAGGACACCGGCGCTCCCGGTGCAGCCCCCAACTCCACGGGGAGGATGTGGCCGGCGTAGAGGGTCAGCACCCTGTCCAGCCATCGGGCCAGAGCGTCCGCGAAGCCCGGGCTCCGACGCCGCTGACGAGCGATGCTCCGCTCGACCTCGCCGACCGACACCACACTCAGGTAGAGGTCGGTCGTTCGCTGAGCCAGCAACCAGGCGCCGGCTTCGGCAGATCGTCGGGCGGGCGGTCCGCCCATGGCCCGCCGGGACGACGCTGTTCAGAGGCCGCGGAGGTAGGCGGCGCCGCCGAGCCGGGCCACCGCCTGCTGGATCTCGCCGGCCCGGCGCAGCACGTACTCGGAGGGCTGGCCGGCGGACATTCCGCCCGGGTTCGGCAGGACGGCGATCAGGGTCGCGGCCTGGCGCGGTGTCAGCTCGTCCGGTTCACGGTCGAACGCGTGCCGGCTCGCCGCCGTGACGCCGAAGACGCCGGGGCCGAACTCGGCGATGTTCAGATAGACCTCGAGGATGCGCCGCTTGGGCCACAGGAGTTCGATGGCCACCGTGAGATAAGCCTCGAGGCTCTTGCGAAAGAGGTTCCGACCGGGCCAGAGATAGAGGTTCTTGGCGACCTGCTGGGTGATCGTGCTCGCCCCCCGGAGCCGCCCGCCGCGCCGGCTCCGTTCCAGCGCGTTGCCGATTTCGTCGAAATCGAAGCCGAAGTGGTCGGGGAACTTCTGGTCCTCGGCAGCCACCGCCGCGATGGGAAGGTGGGACGAAATGTCGTGCCAGCGCGCCCACTCGTAGCGCACCGTCCCTTCCCGCACGATGTGCTCCCGAAGCATGAAGGCGGACGTCGGCGGCGGTATCCAGCGCCACGGCAGCACCAGCAGGATCGTGAGCGCGATCCACCCGAGCCCGGCGATCACGGCCCAGCGCATCCAGCGGCGCAACGACTCCTCCCTTGCCGCCGCCGGATGGATGAAGGCCCGTCTCACCCTGACGGACTTCCAGGTGGATGCGGCGCATGCGCAGGAACGGTGCGGCGCAGGCCGGCGAGGACGCCGGCGCTCCATGGGGCCGACGCTCCATACGTCAGGGCGCGCCAGTTGTACACGACCCCGAACCTGAAGTCGTGGTCGGCGCCCATGGCGCGCCGGCTCAGTGGGACACGCCCGGGAGCTCCTCCAGGACCGCGACCCCCGGGAGATCGACGTCCCTGCCGAGGAGATAGAAGTCGAAGAACGCCTTCATGTCGCCGAGCATCTCCAGCGTGTTCCCGAAGCTCCGGACGTAGAAGTTCTCGCCGGCGTAGGCCTTGTACCGGGCGGGCTTGTAGAGGCGCTGCAGCTCCCGGAAGAACTCGGTCATCTGGGGGGAGCCCGGATAGCGCCCCTCGCCGTGGAGGACGAAGACCGGGGCCCGGGCGTTCGCGAGGTGGTAGTAGGGGGAGTTCGCCAGGTAGCGGTCGCGGTGCTCCTCGAGCCCCCCCATCTCCTTTCTCAGTTGCTGCAGGTGGCGGAACTCGCCGTCCTCGAAGAAGGTGACCCGGTCGCAGTAGCCGGACGCGGCGATCACGGCCTGGAAGGTCTCGCCGCCGAAGCTCACCGCCGCGCAGGACATGAAGCCGCCGTAGCTGGTTCCGGTGGTTCCGATGCTCTCCGGGTCGACGAAGGGAAGGGTCCGGAGGTACTCCGCGGCCGCCACCGCGTCGGCAAAGTCGCACTTGCCCCAGCAGCCGTCGTTCGCCTCCTCGAACGCGCGCCCGTACCCGGAGCTGCCGCGCACATTGGGCAGGAGGACCACGTAGCCGCGCTGCGCGAAGAACTGGATGGCCGGCTCGAAGCTGTCCTCCCATTGCGACGTGGGTCCGCCGTGGGTCCAGACGATCGCCGGATGGCGGCGATCCCCACCACCCCGGCCGGCGTCGGGCCGGTAGAGGTAGGAAGGAATCACGAGGCCGTCCCCGCTCGCGAACTCCACCTTCCGGGGCACGACGAGGCGCCTCTCGATCGCCTCCATCGGCGCCGAATCGGTCAGCCGCGAGGACGTTCCCGACGTGAGGTCGTGGACGACCAGATCTCCGGGTCGGGTGGGGGTCTCGAGGGTGGTGGAGATGCGGCTGCCGTCGGGAGACCACTGCGGCGATCCGAGAATCCCGGACCCGGGCGCCGCGATGACGCGCGGCTCGCCGCCGTCCGCCGGGGCGATCGTGAGCTGGTAGGAGCCGCCGTGGTTCTCGACGTAGGCGAACTCTTCCCCGCCGGGGGACCAGGCGCCCCCGGTCTGGTCGGCCGCTGCCGCCGCCAGCGGCGCGGGCTCTCCTCCCGACCGCGGGACGGTCCAGTAGTTGATCCACCCGGAGCGGTACGAGGGAAAGACGACGGTGGAGCCGTCCGGGGAGATCAGGGGATAGCCGAACGTGCCTCCCTCCCCGTAGTCGAAGAAGTCCTCGTCGCGCACGATGACCCGCTCTTCACCGCCGCCCGCCGGGACCTCGACGACGGTGTGGTCCATCCAGTCGGCGTCGAGCCGGACGAACAGGACCGAGCGGGAGTCGGAGCTCCACGTGGGGTAGACCTCCAATTCGGGTCCGTCGGTCAGCCGGCGGGCCTCCCCGGAGGGGACCTCGACCGTCCAGACGTCGTACTGCCCGTGGCGGTTGCCGGCGAACGCGATCCGGCGCCCGTCCCGCGACCAGGAGGCGCCCTTGATCAGCCGTCCGCCGTTTCCGGTGAGACGCCGCGATGCGCCCTTGTGGGTGGACCAGAGCCAGATCTCGGGCGTGCCGCTCCGGTCCGAGATGTAGGAGATCCATTGCCCGTCTGGCGACCACCGAGGCTCCGCCGAGGCCAGGAAATGACCGCTGCCTCCGGTGGACACCGGCAAGTCACGGGTCGCGCCGGTCTCGGCGTCGATGAGGCGCAGGTTCGCGCCGCCGACGAGGATCCGGTCGCCGCTCGGGGCCCAGCGCGGCGTCTCCCCACCCACCGCCGAGGAGAGCGACAGGAGCGTCTCCACCGGGAGCGGTTCCAGGGCGCCGTCCTGAGCGGCGGCCGAGGCGGCGGCCGAGGCGGTGGGGGCGGCAGGCAGAAGGGCCGCGAACGCCAGGGATTTCGCGAGTCGGAGCTGCATGGGCGGTCCTCCCGTGCGGGCGTCTTGCCCGGAGCCCGATTCTACGGACGACCTGCGGCGGCCGTCCGCGTCGCAGGAGACCTCGGCAGGCCCGGGAGGGGAACGTCAGTCGTCGCGGGGCGGCGGGTTGGCAGGCGGGTGGGTGTCCTCATTGGGGGGGCGCCAGGTGGGGACGACGACTCCCAGCGAGATGATCATCTGGAGCGCCTGCTGGCGCGTCATGTCCAGTTCGATCACATCTTCCCGGGGCAGGGTGATGACCACCCCGGAGGTCGGATTCGGGGTGGTGGGCACGAAGACGGCCATGACGTCCCGCTCGGAGCCGGCAGGCGCGGGCGAAGGGTCGCTGCGCGCGTCCAGCCGGCTCCGCACCCGATGCCGCACTTCCTTGAGGTTGCCGGCCATCTGGAACGCCAGGCTGTAGGCGCCCCGGCGCGGATACTCGACCAGCACCACCTTGCCGAAAGCATCCCCGCTGCTGAACAGCGCCTCGAGCAGCTGGCGAACGCCGGTGTAGACCCAGCGGGCCACCGGAATCCTCTCCAGCAGCCTCTCCACCGCGATGGTCAGGACGTAGCGGGCCACGCCGAAGCGGGTCACGATCCAGCCCGTCGCGATGAGCACCGCAAGGACGCCGGCGAGCGCGGCGAGACGCGGCTCCCACCCCAGATCGGGGAAGATCCAGGACTGGATGGCGCCGTAGACGAGCCAGCCCACCAGGTAGACCGCCGCCAGCGGGATCCAGACGAGGAAACCGCGGAGCAGGAACTGCTTCAGCTTCTTCCAGAGAGTCCCGACCCGGGAAGAAGATGAAGAAGGCATGGCCGGCGGAGTCTACGGAATCCGGGGTGCTCGCAGGTAGCATCCCGCCGCGCCCGCCATCAGGACCCGCCCGTGGAACTCCGTATCGTCTGCCTGCCCGGGGACGGGATCGGTCCGGAGGTGGTCGCCGCGGCCGAACGGGTTCTCACCCGGGTGGCGGAGCGGTTCGGGCATCGGCTGCTCGTCGAGCGGCACGACTTCGCCGGGGCCTCATGGGATCGCACCGGCGAGGCGTTCCCCGATGCCGTGCGCGCGGCCTGCGCTGCCGCTCCCGCGATTCTCCTCGGCGCGGTGGGGGACCCGCGCCACGACCGCCTGCCGCAGGCGGAGCGGCCGGAGCGCGCTCTCCTCGAGCTGCGCCGGATGCTGGGCGCCTACGCGAACCTGCGCCCGGTGCGGGTGGACACGGTGCTGCCCCACTCGCCGTTTCGCCCGGAGGCCATCGAGGGCGCCGACCTGCTGATCGTCCGCGAGCTCACCGGGGGGATCTACTACGGAGAGCCTCGGGGTATCCGGGGCGAGGGCCGGAACCGGGTCGGCGTCAACACCCTTCGTTACGACGTCGCCGAGATCGAGCGCATCGCGCGCGTCGCGTTTCGGGCCGCCGGTCGGCGTCGGGGCCTTGTGTGTTCGGTGGACAAGGCGAACGTCCTCGAGTCCTCCGCGCTCTGGAGGGAGGTCGTCGCGAGCCTCGCCGGGGAGTTCCCCAACGTGACGCTGGACCACATGTACGTGGATCGCGCCGCGATGGAACTCGTGCGGGATCCGAGGCAGTTCGACGTGATCCTGACCGGCAACATGTTCGGGGACATCCTGAGTGACGAAGCGGCGATCCTGGCTGGTTCGCTCGGGTTGCTGCCTTCGGCGAGCGTCGGCGACGGAGGCGGCCTCTACGAGCCGGTGCACGGGTCCGCTCCGGACATCGTGGGGCAGGGGATCGCGAACCCGCTGGCTGCGATCTCTTCCGCGGCCATGATGCTCGATCTCACCTTCGGCCTTGAGGAGGAGGCGCGGGCCGTCGAGGCGGCGGTGCGCGCCTGTCTTCGGGGGGACCGGCTTCCTCGGGATCTCGGCGGCGACGCCTCGACGGAGGAAATCGCGGGGAGGGTTCTGGACGCGCTCTGACCCGCGGCCGCACCCGTTGGAGTCAGGGGGCGCGGGCGCGGAGTTTGGCGGCGATGAAGGCGTCGTGGCTCACGTGGAGGAGCGTGGCGAGGCGGCGGATGAGGTGCTCTTCCTCGCCGGCGAGGCGCTCGTCGGCGAACGCGACCCGGAAGGCGAGCTCGATGACCAGCGCTTTCTGATCGGCGCGGAAGCTGCGGTCCACGAGGTGACTGAACTCGTAGATCGAGACCGCGTCCCCGGTCCGCCGATCGGCCGCCGCGACGACGTCGACCGTTTCCGCCTCGTCGAGGCCGAACGCGGTCTGGAGGCTCCTGAGGATAGCCTTCTTCTCCCGTTTGCCGCGGTCGTGGTCGGCGCCGGACACCTCGAGCAGGAGCGCCGCGGTCGCGATCTGGAGGTCGCGCAGCCGGGGCGGGGGCGGCGGGACGGCCGCTTCGCGGCGCCGGCTTCCGATCAGGTCGCTCATCCAGCCCATCTGCGATCTCCGGGGGGCTGACTGTAGCGCCCGGCAAGACCGCGGCAGGGGCGGGAGATGCGGCGCAGGCCGGCGAGGACGCCGGCGCTCCATGGGCCCGGCGCTGACGGGAGGAGACTGCGGCAGGGGCGGAAAGTGCGGCGCAGGCCGGCGAGGACGCCGGCGTTCCATGGGCCCGGCGCTGACGGGAGGAGACTGCGGCAGGGGCGGAAGGTGCGGCGCAGGCCGGCGAGGACGCCGGCGCTCCATGGGCCGGCGCTCTCGGGAGGAGGCTGTCGCCGGGACGGGAGGTGCGGCGCAGGCCGGCGAGGACGCCGGCGCTCCATGGGTGCGGCGCTGACGGGAGGAGGCTGTCGCCGGGACGGGAGGTGCGGCGCAGGCCGGCGAGGACGCCGGCGCTCCATGGCGTCAGGCGCCCGAGGGAGCCGCCGTCGGGACCGGCGGGCCGCCGCCGGTTTGGCGGCGCAGGAGCGCCCAGCCCAGCGCGCCGAGACCGAAGAACACCGTGAGCAGCCACACCGCCCCTCCCAGGACCGGGATCCGCGTCGCGACCAGATAGATGCCGAGGCCGAGCGCGAGCCGCCCGAGGTTCCGCCAGGGACCCGCTGCGGCGCCCAGGATGGCGTGGCCGATCGCATAGCCGAGAACCAGCCGCGAGGCGTAGATGAGAAAGGCCCATCCGGCGAGCAGGGTCAGGGCGAGCGGGATGCCGACGACGGTGATGGCCAGCAGCAGGCTGGCGAACGGCAGGCCGACGAACAGTCCGAGCCCGAGCAGGAGAGGAATCCAGGGACGGCGAATCCTGGCGGCCGCGGCGCCGAGCGGACCCGCCCACAGCCAGAGGAGGAGCGCCCCGAGCCCCATGCCCATGCCCCAGCTGAGCAGCAGGCTGCGGCCCTCATCCCAGGGATCCACGGCCTCTTCATCGGTTTCCGGCACGACCCAATCGACGTCGGCCGCGCCGTCGGCCCGCTCCGGTTCGTTCTCGCCATGGAACGCGATGCCGTTCGCTGCCGCCGCCGCCGATCCGAGGTGGAGTTCCCGGCCGTAGAACCTGGCTGCGCCGCCGACCTCCGATTCGAGCCGTCCCCGGGCCGCCGCCGAGGTGACGTTCCGCGCCACCCGTCCGGCGATCTCGATGGACTCCCCGGCACTGAACAGCGATCCCCCGACGCGCCCGCCGTCGCGGACCAGGAGGCGCTGCGCCGCGACCGTCAGGCTGCGGCCCACGTCCCCGGCGACCTCGATGCGTTCCGCCGCGGCTCGCACACTTCCGTACACCGCCCCCGAGACTTCGACGGCCTGGGCCAGACCGATGAGGTCGCCGTCCACGGTCCCGGTGACCCGGAGCTGCCCGAGCAGGAAATAGACGTCCCCGCGCACGGTTCCGGCAATCGTCGACTCCTCGCAGAGGATGGCGACGTCGTCCTCGATGATCCGTTCGGCAGGGACCCCGCAGGCGGCGGCGTTCGTCCCCCGGATCACTTCGAGGGCCTCGGCGGAGGGCGGCAAGACGCCCGAGCCGGCCGTGAGCCCGGTGGCGAGCAGGATGGTGGCGGTCCGGGCGCGGAAGCGCCGCACGAAGGGGGCTGCGACGGCGATGCCGATCATGGTCATGACGAGAAGGCCTCCGTAGAGGAGTTGCTGGGTGAGCTGGGTGAAGTCGAAGAGGGAGAAAAGCCAGTAGGAGAAGCGGGGCATGGAAAGCGCCTCGGCGGCGGGGATGCTGCTCACCGTCTCCCCGAAGTCAAGGACCGTCCGCCGAAAGACGACCAGGCCGAGCGAGATCAGAAGGCCGGCCGCGATCACCCAGGGCAGCTCGTGGCGGGCGTCGCGCGCTTCGGACCGGGAGGCGGCCAGGGACGAGAGCAGAACCTCACTCTCCCGGCGGAGCGCCTCATGGCGGGCCCCGCAGGCGAAGCAGGCGCCGACGTGGGAGCGGACGGCCGCCGCGGTGGACGGGTCCAGCTCCTCGTCGACGAGGGCGAGCAGGCGGAGTTCGGAAGGGCAGTTCGGTTCGGACACGGTCAGGACTCGGTGTTCAGGGACATGCGTCCAGAGGATTCGGCCAGCACCCGGCGAAGCCGCCGCCGGCCCCGCAGCAGGATCACGCCCACGTTTCCCGGAGTGACTCCGAGGGATTCGGCGATTTCCCGGTAGTTCAAGCCGCCGGCGTAGCGAAGGCCCAGGGCCAGGCGCTGCCGGAGCGGCAACCGGGTCAGGGCCTCCTGCACCCGCCGCCGGTCCTCGTTGGTGATGAGCAGTTCCAGCGGGTCCGGTTCTCCCGACGGCAGCTGCTCGCGCTCGTCGTCGAGCGGTTCCGACCGCCGGCGGCGGCGGGCTTCGTCCCAGCAGCGATTCGCCGCCACCTGGAACAGCCAGGGGCTGAACCGCCGCGTCGGGTCGAAGGTGGCCAGCCGGAAGCGCGCCTTGAGCAGGATCTCGTTCGCGAGGTCCTCGCCGTCCTCTCCGACGAGGGTGCGGCGGCAAAAGCCCGCGACAAGGGGGAAATAGTGCTGATAGAGCGCTCCCCAGGCATCGGCGGCTTCGTCGCGTTCCGGCTCCGAGGCGTCGCCGCCCTTTTCGTCGACCCGCAGGCAGACGCGAACGAAGCGCCCGACCTCACGATCGCTCAACATGCCCTTGTCTCTTTGCTACGCAGGAAGGCCCAAAAAAGTTACACAGGGGTGGTGGCTGCGCTCCGTAGAATCCCGGCGATGGCTTTCTCGCGCCGGCGCATCGCGCGGCTTGGCCTCGGCGCCGTGCTGCTCATCGCCGTGATCTTCGGCGGGCGGATGCTGGATCGGATGGCCCTGGCCTACACCACCGGCTTTCGCCGGACATTCGAGGCGCCGGTGGACGAGGGGCCGCCGCGCGAAGGCGCCACCCCCGGGACCACCTTCCTGGGCTTCTCCCGCCCGGCGCCGGAGGGCGAGGAGGGATTCGTGCTGGGGCGGGTTACCGCAGCCGGCCGGGATGCCGGGCTGCGCGCCGGGGACCGGATTCTCCGTGTCGACGGCGCCGCCTACGAGAGCGCCCGGGCGGTGGCCGGGGGTCTCATCCGCACCCGCCTGGCGGGGGAGTCGGTCGAGGTGGAGGCGATCCGCGACGGCGAGGCGATCCGCGTGCCGCTCCGGCTCGACCCTTTCATCCGGCATCCGGGGGATCTCGGCCTTCCCTACGATGACATCGAGTTCGCGTCGCCGAGCGGTCACCTGATCCGGGGATGGTGGATTCCGCCGCCGGAAGGGAGCGACGGCCGCGTCGTGGTCTGGGTGCACGGCGCCCACTCCTCCCGCCACCAGGCCTTCGACCACGGGGCGGAGCGCCTTCGCGAACGGGGCTACGGCATCCTGACCGTGGACCTCAGCGGGCGCGGTTCGAGCGAAGGCGAATACATCACCTACACGATGCATGAACGGCACGACGTCCAGGCGGCGGTCGAATTCAGCCGGGGGCGCCCGGATGTCCGGGCGGAAGGCGTCGTCGTCTTCGGCACCTCGAACGGCGCCTCGTCCTCCATCTACGCCGGCGCCGCCCTCGGCGACCTGCCGGCGCTCGCCCTCGACGCTCCCTACGCGAACCTGTGGCAGGCGGCCGGCTCCATGCTCGAGGCCCGGGGCGCGAACAGCGTCCTCCGCGTGCCGCTCGCTTTCTTCGTCTGGCTTCGCACCGGCCTGCGCATCCACGATGTGCGTCCCGGGGACGTGATCACCGGGATCCCCGGCGCGGTGCTCTTCATCCACGGGGACCACGACCGCCAGGTGCCTCCGCACCACAGCCTGGAAATGCACGAGGCCCGGCTCGCCGCCGGCCTTCCGTCGCGCCGCTGGGTCCTCCCCGGAGGGGAGCACGGGTTTGACAATTACCCGCCGGAGGGCCTGTTCTGGAACCGGGTGGCGGACTTCTTCGACGACGCCCTCGGCGGCCGCCCTCCCGGCTTCGTCCTGGCCGGCCCCACGCCCGGCGGCCTCGACTGGTTCCACGGAGACGATCCGGGAGATCGACCTTGAATCGCTGGATCGGGGTCCTCCTGCTTGCCGGAGGATGCGGCGGAACGGCGGTCGGTCCGTCTGGTTCCGTCATCGGCCCGGAGCCCGGTTACGAGGGTCTCGCGGCATCAGTGTCCACCCTGGTCGCCCGGGAGATGGAGGTGAAGCGGATTCCCTCCATGGCGCTGGCGCTCACCGAAGGTGACCGGATCGTCTGGGCGCGCGGCTTCGGCGAGGCGCGCCCGGGCGTCCCGGCCGACGCCGACACGCTGTTCCGCGTCGGATCGGTATCCAAGCTCTTCACCGACATCGCGGTCGTGGCGCGGGAAGCGGCCGGCGACTTCGACCTCGACCAGGAGGTGGGGGAACTGCTCCCCGATTTCGCTCCTGCCGACCCGGCAGGCGAGGGCGGGATCACCCTCCGCCGGCTGATGGCCCACCGGGCGGGACTGATCCGGGAGCCGCCGGTCGGTCACTACTTCGACGACTCCGCGCCGTCGCTCAGAGGCACCGTGGCGAGTCTGAACGGGGTCCCGCCGGTCTTCGCCCCCGGCGTCCGGATGAAGTACTCGAATGCGGGCATCGCTGTCGTGGGCCGGGTTCTGGAACAGCTCGCCGGCAAGCCTTTCGCCGAAGCGGTGGCCGAGGAAACGCTCGCCCCGCTCGGGCTGGCTTCCAGCTCGTTCTCGTGGCTCGAAGCTCCCGAGGAGCGCCGCGCCCAGGGGTGGATGTGGAGCTATGACGGGCGCGAGTTCCCCGCTCCCGATTTCCCGATGGGGATGGCGCCGGCAGGGTCCATGGTCACCTCGGTACGGGATCTCGGCCGCTTTCTGACCCACCTGGCCACCGGGGAGCTGCCCGGGGTTCTCGGCCCCGAGGCGCTCGCCGAGATGTGGCGCATCCAGTTTCCCGAGGAGTCCGGTTTCGGCCTCGGCTTCCACATCGGCAGCCTTGCCGCGCCCGGAGCCGACGGCTCGGTGGCGGCTACCCGGCGCATCGGTCACGGCGGGGCCATCTACGGCTTTTCCACCGAGCTTGCCTTCCTGCCCGAGGAGGGACTCGGCGTGGTGGTGGTGTCCAGCGTCGACTTCACGAACGGCGTCGCGGGGCGGATCGCCGACCACGCCCTTCTCGCCGCCCTCGGCATGAGGTCCGGACAGGTCCCGGAACTCCCCGGCTCCGAGCCGCTTCCGGTCGGCGCCGCGGAGCGGCTCGAGGGGGTTTACGCCGAGGGAGAGGACCGGATTCGGGTCCTGGCGCGCAGCGGGCGGGCCGGGCTCGAAGCCGGCTCGTCCACGTTCGAACTGCGCGCCGCCGCCCCGCCTGGCGGCGGCGAGACGGAGGGGCTGGCGTTCGTCCCCGATTCCCGTCTCGGGACCGGCCCGGTGATCCGGGTCCTGGAGGAGAGCGCGGAGCAGGTGCTGGCCCTGGACGTCGCCGGGCGCGCGTTCCGGCGCGTCCCCGACCCGATGCCTCCGCCGCCGCCGGCCGACCTCGTTCCGCTGCTGGGCGAATACGGGTGGGACCACAACATCCTGTTCGTGTTCGAGCGCGACGGCGCGCTCACCGTCCTCATCGAATGGCTGGAGCGGTACCCGATGACCCGTTCCCAGGCTGACCCCGACGTCTTCCATTTCCCCGACCGGGGTCTCTACCCGGGGGAGTCGCTGCGGTTCCTCCGGGATGGCGACGGCCGCGTCACCGGCGCCGACCTCTCCGGCATCGTCTTTCCCCGGCGGCCGGATGCGGGGGAGGAGACCTTCCGCATCGAACCGCTGCTGCCGGTCGAGGAGTTGCGGCGCATCGCGGAATCGGCGGAGCCGCCGGTCGAGACCGGGGACTTCGCCGAGGGGGACCTGGTGCGGATCACCGATCTCGATCCGACGATCCGTCTCGACGTCCGCTACGCGACGACCAACAACTTCATGGGCGCCGCCTTCTACGACGTGGCCGACGCCTTCGCCGAGCGCCCGGCGGCGGAAGCGCTGGTCCGCGCCCACGCCGCGCTGGCGGAACACGGTTTCGGCATCATCGTCTACGACGGGTATCGCCCCTGGCGCGTGACGAAGATGTTCTTCGACGCCACGCCGGAGCATCAGCGGATCTTCGTGGCGGATCCGGCGGCGGGTTCACGCCACAACCGGGGCGCCGCGGTGGACATCGGCCTCTACGACCTCGCTACCGGAGAGCCGCTCTCCTTCGTCTCCGGCTACGACGAGTTCTCCGAGCGGGCCTTCCCCGGCTACGTGGGGGGAACCTCGCGCCAGCGGTGGCTGCGCGAGCTGCTGCGGCGGACGATGGAGCGCGAGGGATACCGGGTCTACGAGCACGAGTGGTGGCACTTCGACTTTCAGGACTGGGAGCGCTACCGCATCCGGAACGTCGCTCTCCGCGACATCGCTCCCCGGGAGCCCTGAGGCCGGCCATGCTCACCGACTTCTTCTCCCGGGAGGGGCGTCGGAAGCTCCGCATCCGCCGGGCGGCGAAGACCCTCACCGAGCGCTACGCGCAGCCGGAGATGCGCCAGGCGGCCGCCGAGCGGCTTGTCGAGATGGGCGTCCCGGAAGCCATCTACCAGCTGGCGCGGCGGTTCACCATGACCGCCTCGAACCTCGAGCAGGATGACCAGGAGAAGCGCTGGATCCGGGACCTTCTCATCGAACTCGGGGAGCGGGCGGTGGAGCCGCTCCGCCGGTATGTCCGGGGCCACGACGAGATCACCTGGGTGATCGACGCCCTCTCCCACCTGCTGCCCGCCGATGAACTGGCCGCCTTCCTCTTCGAGGTGCTCGCCGATGGAGATCCTGTTGCGATCCGGGGTGCGAAGGCGGTCCAGATCGTGGACTTCTTCGGCGGCCTGGAGGCCGAGGGGGTGGCCGCCGGGGTCGCCCGGTGTCTCGCGAGTACCGACGACACGGTGCGGATCGCCGCGGTGCGGGCGCTCGGGGAGCACCGGGACCCGGCCACCCGCGAGGCGCTCCTCCGCGCCCTGACCTCGGAGGAGGAGGATTCGGTCCGGGTGCGGATCGCGATCGCCGGCCTCTTCGCCGACCTCGGCTGGGAGATCCGCGGCCACCGCCCCGGTGTCGCCCGCGTCCTCCCGCCCGGGTTCCGGATCACCTCCCGAGGCCGCCTTCTCCGTGCCTGACTTCGCGTCGGGTCCCGGGCCTGTTCCCGCGCCGGCGGCAGGGCGCCCCGCCGGGCGGACGTTCACCGTCGACTCCGGCTCGGCCACACTGGTACGAGGGGATGCCCTCGAGGCTTACTCCACCTGGCCCACTCCCGCGACGATCGTTTCAGACGGCGCGTACGGTGTCGGGGGTTTCCCCGGTGACCCGCGGGAGGTCGAGGAGTTGCCGGCGTGGTACGAGCCCCACGTCGCCGCCTGGGATGCTCATGCTCATCTCTCCACGACGCTCTGGTTCTGGAATACGGAAATCGGCTGGGCGACGGTCCACCCACTGCTGACCCGATACGGCTTCGAGTACGTCGAGACCATCGTGTGGGACAAGGGGATCGGGCACGTGGCAGGCAACGTCAACGGCCGGACAATCCGGCAGTTCCCGGTCGTGACGGAGGTGTGCGCGCTCTACCGGCGCAAACCACAGGTGGATACGGCTGGCGGGCGCATGTCGATCCGGGACTGGTTGAGCCACGAATGGCGTCGCGCTGGCCTTCCCCTATCTGCGGCGAACACGGCTTGTGGGGTGAAGAACGCGGCAACGCGCAAATACCTCACCCGCGACTGGTTGTGGTACTGGCCGCCACCGGAGATGATGGCGCGGCTGGTCGGCTACGCCAACGAGCACGGCCCCGGCGAGGGAGCTCCGTATTTTTCGCTGGACGGCGCGGCTCCGGTCACGGAAGCCGAGTGGGCGTCCTTCCGGTCCGTCTGGCGGCATCGTCACGGCGTGACGAACGTCTGGTCGTTGCCACCGCTGCATGGGAAGGAGCGATACAAGGGCAACGGCGTCCCATCTGCGCCTCGGACTCACTCCCGAGGGCGGAACGCAGCGGCGCATCTGAACCAGAAGCCGCTGAAATTCATGCGGCGCACCCTGCGCGCCTCGACCCGGCGCTCGGACATCGTGTGGGAGCCTTTCGGGGGTCTGTGCTCCGCGGCAGTTGCGGCGCTCGGGCTCGATCGGCGCGCCTTCGCTGCGGAATCCGTGCCCCGCTTCGCCGATCTTGCGGAGGACCGACTTCGCCGCACGGCCGAGAGCCTCAAGCAGAGTCTCTTCCACCGTTCGTCAGGAGATACGAACTCCACCTGATGCGGACGCCCACCCCGCCCCCGCCGCCCCGCGCGGCCTCGGCGGAACCCGGGCAAGAACTGGCTGCTCGGGTACGCGACGCTTTGCGGGCCCTTCCAGCCCATTTCCATTCCCGAACGAACATTGAGGGCCTGCCGGCGACCGATCTGTTCTCGCTCAACTCTCTTCTGGCCTCCACCATCGAGGCCCAGGTCGTCGAGGCCCTCAACCGGATGCGCACCGTCTGGGACCCGGACGACGAATGGCCCCTGCACCGCTTCGAGCGCCAGGCACAGACCTTTCCTGACGTGGTGCTCGTCGCGGAAGGTAAGGAGATCGCGTTCGGAATCGAGCTAAAGGGCTGGTACCTCCTCGCCAAGGAGGGAGCGCCGAGTTTTCGCTACACGGCGAGCCCTGCGGCGTGCGCGGCGCACGATCTGTTGGTCGTGGTCCCGTGGCGCCTCTCGAACGTCCTTGCCGGGACGCCCGTCCTGGGCGCGCCGGGCGTCTGGTCGGCCAAACATGCCGCCGAGTACCGGAACTGGTGGTGGCGCCACGGGCGCCGGACATGGTCGGACACGTCGATCGCGGCGCCGGCGGGGGCCCGCGCCTATGGTGGCCGGGAGGCCGTGGCCGATCGCCCTCGCTCGGATGCGGGTGGCAACTTCGGCCGTCTGGCGCGGACGGGACTTCTCACGGACTGGATCCGACGCCAGCAGCGCACGGAAGTGGCGGGGATTCCGGCGCGGGACTGCACCGAGTTCTTCCGGCGACACGCCGAGTGGGCGGATCCCGACGAACTGTGGGAGCGGCTCCGGGCCGGAGCGCTTGCCGCGGCCGCGGAGAGTTCGACCACGCGGGCCGATGAGATCGCCGATGCGATCCCGCGGCTTATGACGGTGCTCTCGCCCGATGGCTGATCGCGGCCACGGGGCCTGATCCCGGGTCGTCGCGATGTCCGCATCGGCGGTGCTGACGGTTGTCGGGTACCTGATCGGCATCACCGCGTTCGGGATCTGGGTCGGCCGGCGCGACCGGAGCGTCACCGGGTTCTTCCTGGCGGGGCGCTCGGCGCCCTGGTGGGCGGTGGCGGCCTGCATCATCGCCACCGAGACGAGCGTCCTCACCTTCACTTCGGTCCCCGGGTATGCCTACGAGGCGGACTTCGGCTTTCTCCAGCTCGCCTTCGGCTTCGCGCTGGGACGGGTCGGGATCGCGCTGGTGCTGCTCCCCGCGTACTTCCGGGGACGGGTGATCACCACCTACGAGCTGCTGAAGAACCGCTTCGGAGCGCGGGTGCAGGGGGTGGCGGCGGCGATCTTCCTCGTCTACCGCAGCCTCGCCGACGGGATCCGCCTTCACGCCGCCGCGCTCATGGTGGCGATCGTGGCCGGGGTGCCGGAGTGGTGGTGCATCCTGGCTCTCGCGGCCGCGATGGTGCTGTTTTCCGAGGAGGGTGGGGTCAAGGCGACGATCTGGACCGACGTGATCCAGCTCGGGGTGTACCTGGTTGGCGCCGGCGTGATCGTCCTGGCGCTGGTCGAAGGCGGCGCCGGAGCCCCGCTCGGGTGGGTTTCCGAGGCCGCTGCGGCGGGCAGGTTCCGCATCGTGGAGCCCGTCTTCGACACCGGCATCCCCTACACCATTTGGGCGGGCCTCCTCGGCGGGATCTTCCTGACCTTCGCCACCCATGGCACCGACCAGTTCCTCGCGCAGCGCCTGCTCGCGGCGCGGTCGCTGCGCCAGGCGCAGGCGGGCCTCGTCCTTTCCGGGGTGGGGGCGGTGATGCAGTTCTGCCTCTTCCTCTTCATCGGCGCCTGGCTCCACGCGCACTACGGCGGGCGGGAGTTCGGACGTCCCGACGAAGTCCTCCCGACCTTCGTGGCCGAAACGCTGTCCGGCCCCGCGGCCGGCATCACCCTCGCCGCGGTCGTGGCGGCGGCGCTTTCCCCGTCGTTGGTGAGTCTGGCCTCCACGACCGTGCGCGACTTCTGGCTTCCCTGGCGGCAGCGCCGCGAAGGGGAGGGCGGGGCGCGGCCGTTCGACCAGGTGCGCGCCGGGCGGTGGTTCGTGGTCGTCTGGGGACTCGTCCAGACCGGGGTCGCGCTCCTCGCGCAGCGGGCCCCCTCAGCGCTCGAGGCCGGGTTGGCCGCCCTTTCCTACGCGTCCGGGCCCACCGTCGGGGCCTTCGGGCTGGCGTTGGTCGCCCGACGCGCGCCCGCCAACGCGGTTCTCGTCGGGATGGCGGCGGGTTTCCTGGCTCCCGCGGCGATCCGGCTGGGCGGGCTTCCACTCGCGTGGACGTGGGATGTCATGGTGGGCTCGCTCACTACCGTCCTCCTGGGCCTCCTGACCGCCCGCCTCCTCCCCGCCGCGACCCCTACGCCGAAGGCGAGGCCCTGACCCTCGCGTCATGGCGGGCAGCGCGGCCTGCCGTCGCGCTCCCGCCGCACGGCGGCTGTCGCTGATTCGCGCGCGCGGCCAACCTTCGAGCGTTATGCTGGAAGCGATGGCGATCGGGAGTCCACGGTTCGTGGGTGCTTCCGAGCGGGGCATGCTTGGGAACGGGCTGCAGTGGCAGGCGTCCGGGCTCGCGGGCTTCGGGCGCGACCTGCTCGAACGCGCCGCGGCGGAGCGAACAGTGAAGTGACCGCTGACGACGCCCGAAAGGAGAATCCGTTCGAGCCCGGAGCCGGGCTGCCGCCTCCTGTCCTCGCCGGACGACAGGCCGAGCTGTTTCCGGTGGAGCGTGCGCTCGCCAGCCTGGCGCGCGGCAGGCGCCCTTCCCAGGGCATCCTGTTCTTCGGACCCAGGGGGAACGGCAAGACCAGCCTGCTGATCCGGACCGAAGAACTCGCCTCGGAAAGGGGGTTGCGCACCGCCGAACTCCCCGCGTCCTGCTTCGAGAGTCGGGCAGATCTCACCCTCCATCTCCAGGAGGCGGCGGGGCTGACCGGAGCGCGTCTCGCCGGCGCCCAGGTCGCCGGTTTTGGCGTGTCCGCGGATCCGGGGCTGCGCCCGGTCAACCTGGCTCTCCTGCTCTCCGAGTGGATTCGATCGGATGACGCTCCGCTGGTTCTGCTGCTGGACGAGGCTCAGAGCATCGAGCCGCCGGCGGGCCGGGCGTTCTTCCACGCGGTCCAGCAGGTGACCGCGCGACGCCTGCCGTTGCTGCCTGTCGCGGCGGGCACGCCGGACGCTCCGAGGCGCATCCGAGAGTGCGGCAGGTTCACCGAGCGGATGCTGGAGCGGGTTCCGGTCGGCCGCCTCCAGCGGGAGGAGACCCTGCGGGCGCTTCAGGAACCGGCGGGAGACGCCGGGCGTCCCTTCGTGGAAGGCGCCGCCCGTCCTCTTGCGGAGACCTCGCAGGACTACCCGTTCTTCATCCAGTTGCTGGGAAGCGCGGCGTGGGACGCGGCCGCCCGGCGCGGCGAGTCGCGCATCGCTTCGGATGCGGTCACAGAAGGGCTTGCCGCAACCGAGGGGAAAATCGCCCGGTTCTACAGCGAGCGCCTGCACGAAGCCTGGAGGCGGGAGATCGATGATGTCCTTGTCTCCCTCGCGCGGTTCTTTCGTCGTCGGGCGGGCCGCCCGCTGACCTCCCTCGCGCTCCGCCCGGTCATGAAGGACCTGGCGTCCGGGACGGATCCGCCGCTGCGGCCGCCGCAGCTTCTGGAAACCCTCGCGGATCTGGGCATCCTCTGGAACGGCCCCGCGGGCTGGGAGCTCGGCATCCCCAGCTTCGCCGACTACCTGCTCGACCTCGCAGCGTCGAGGACGAGCGCGCGATGACCGGCGGCGCGCCCGCGGGCGTGAATCCGTTCCGACCCGGGGCCGGCGAGCTTCCTCCGGTCCTGGCCGGCCGGGAGGCGGAGCTCGGGATCCTGGAGACGGCGCTCGACCGGCTCGCCCGGGGCGAGCGCCCGCCCCAGGGCGTGCTCCTTTTCGGCCCCCGAGGCAACGGCAAGACGACGCTGCTGGCCCGGACCGGCGAGTTGGCGCGCCGGCGCGGCTTGCGGAGCGCGACGATCGACGTCCAGGTCCTGGCGACCCGAGAGAGCGTGGCGCGCTATCTCCGCGAACAGGCCCGCCTGACCGGGCCGAGACTCTCCGGGGCGCAGGCAGCCGGATTTGGCGTTTCGGTTCGACCATCCGAGACGACGACGAACGTCCCGGATCTGCTGGCGGCATGGATGGGAGCGGATGAGGGCCCGCTGGTCATGCTTGTCGACGAAGCCCACCTGCTGCGCCCCGAGGGTGGCGGCGCCTTCTTCCGGGCGCTTCAGGAGATGGCGTTGGCGGACCGGCTGTTCCTTCTGGTGGTCGCGGGCACGCCGGACGCTCCGAGGCGCATCCGGGAGTGCGGCACGTTCACCGAGCGGATGCTGGAGCGGGTTCCGGTCGGCCGCCTCCAGCGGGGGGAGACCCTGCGGGCGCTTCAGGAACCAGCGGGGGACGCGGGGCGTCCCTTCGTGGAAGGCGCTGCCGCCCCTCTTGCGGAGACCTCGCAGGACTACCCGTTCTTCATCCAGTTGCTGGGAAGCGCGGCGTGGGACGCGGCCGCCCGGCGCGGCGAGTCGCGCATCGCTTCGGATGCGGTCACAGAAGGGCTTGCCGCAACCGAGGGGAAAATCGCCCGGTTCTACAGCGAGCGCCTCGACGAAGCGCGGAGGCGGGAGATCGACGATGTCCTTGTCTCCCTCGCGCGGTTCTTTCGTCGTCGGGCGGACCGCCCGCTGACCTCCCTCGCGCTCCGACCGCTCATGAAGGATCTGGCAGCCGGGACGGATCCGCCGCTGCGGCCGCCGCAGCTTCTGGAAGCCCTCGCGGATCTGGGCATCCTCTGGAACGGCCCTGCGGGCTGGGAGCTGGGTATCCCCAGCTTCGCCGACTACCTGCTCGACCTCGCAGCATCGGACCAGGGGGTGACGATCTCGACGTAGCGCTTCGAGTCGGCGCCGCCGGATCACTCCGAGTCCTCCAGGCGCAGCTCATGGTCGACCACCGTTCTCCCTGACTCGCGCACGGCAGTAGGCCTCGATGAGGGCTGGCAATCGTACGTTCGACGACGGACGTTTCTTGACATCAGGCGCCCGGTCGGCTCGGCGATCACGCCCGGATTCGTAGGGATCATGCCGCGATTCGTGAGAGGTCGAGCCGAGACCGGCGCCCCGTCGCCCACTCGGCGGGCCATGGTGGTGCGCCTCGCGGACGAGTCCGGGCAGTTCCGGCGCCGAGGCGGCGACTCTCTACAATTTGGAGGGACGGCCAAGCTTGACCGGGGTGCGCGGGGGAGGATGGCGCTTGCCTTGCACGCCACTTCCTGACCCGCGCCTCCGGGCGGCGACTCCTTCCGACAAATCCGCGATGAGACGACATCCCTCCCCGGTCACGGCGGCCTTCGTTCGGCCGAACGGAGGGTCGCCCCGGTCGTGAGCGCCCTCGGGGACATCGGGCGCGCCCTCCGCTCGCGGCGGACGCTTTCGGTCACGCTTCTCTCGTTCGCCTCGGGGCTCCCGCTGGGCGTGGTCTGGATCGCGATCCCAGACTGGATGCGGGATATCGGGGTGGACATCCGCATCGTCGGCCTCTTCAACCTGGCACAGATCCCGTGGTCCTTCAAGATCATCTGGTCGCCGTTCCTGGACCGCTACGGGACGGGATTCTGGGGGCGCCGGCGCGGCTGGATGGCGGTGTTCCAGGTGGCGCTGCTGGGGCTCATCCTGCTCCTTTCCGGCCTGGGCGACCATCCCGACGCCATCTGGATGGTGGCCGCGCTCGCGCTGGCGGTGGGGATTGCCAGCGCGTCGCAGGACATCGTGATCGACGCCTACGCGGTGGATGTCCTGCGGCCGGAGGAGCACGGCGTCGCGGTGGGAGCCCGCGTCGCGCTCTATCGCGCCGCGATGCTCGTCGCGGGGGGCGGCGCGATCAGCTGGGCGGCGGTCCACGGCTGGGGGACGGTGAACGCGCTGCTCGCCCTGATCTACATCCCGATGCTGGTGGTGAGCTGGCGGTCGCCCGAGCCGGAGACGCCGCCGGCGGCGCCGAAGACGCTCTCGGACGCGATCTGGAAGCCCTTCCTGGAGGCGCTGGCCCGGCCCCGCGCCCTCGAGATCCTCGCCTTCGTCTTCTTCTACAAGTTCGCGGACAACCTGGCCCAGGCCCTCACGCGCCCGTTCCTGGTGGACATGGGCTACACGGCCGACCACCGGGGCATCGCGCTCGCCACGGTGGGTCTCGCCGCCACGCTCGGGGGAACCTTCCTCGGGGGGGTGTTCACCAATTTCGCCGGCCTCGGGCACTCGCTGTGGGTCTTCGGCGGACTCCAGGTCTTCTCGAACCTGGGCTACTTCTTCGTGGCCGGGGCCGGCGGGAGCCTGGCCTGGATGTACGGGGCGCAGGCGTTCGAAATGCTGGCGAGCGGGCTCGGCACCGGGGCGTTCTCGGTGCTGCTGCTGCGGATCACCGACCGACGGTTCTCCGCGACCCAGTACGCCCTCTTCTCCGGTCTGTTCGCGCTGCCCCGGATCCTGGCCGGTCCGTTCAGCGGCTTTGCGGTCGACGCCCTCGGCTGGCGCACGTTCTTCCTGGGCACGATGGCCATGGGGATTCCCGGGCTCGTTCTCCTGCACCGGTTCTCGCCGCTCGGCGTGCGCGACCCCAGGATCCGCTTCGGGTCGGCTGAACGGCTGCGGCGTCCCGCCGGGGGCGGGGGGATTTTCCGTCCGTTCCTCCTCGCGGCCCTGGCGGGTGGGGGCATCGTGTTCCTGATCGCCCTGCTCCTCGGGTCGCTGAAGGCGCTGCGGGCGGCTCCGGAGGCGGGCTTCTCGCTTGCGGCCGGCCTCTCCCCGCTGCTCGCGCCCGGTTCCTTCGAGGACCAGGTCCAGGTTGCCGGGATCCTGGTCCTGGCCCTGATCTGTGGTCTCTTCGGCGCTGCCTACGCGGCTGCCCGGCGGCGGGCGTGAAGCGCGCGATCCGGTCCGAGGCGTGAGGTTCCCGGTGCGAGCGACCGAGGGTGCGGCGCAGGCCGGCGATGACGCCGGCGCTCCATGGGGACGGCGCCTCGTCCGGCAAATCCGCGGAAGGGGCGTTCGATTCCTCGCCGGCGCACTTGTCGCGGTCGTTCTCGGGGTCCCGGCGGCGGCCGCGGCTGGGGAGGCGTCGTTCGAGGGGCGCGTTCTGCTCGAGGACGGCGAACCGGTGGCGGGTGCGATCGTCCAGATTCTGGGTCACCCGGGCTCGGTGACCACGGACGCCGAGGGCCGCTTCGTCTGGTCTTCCGGTCCGGCGCCCCCGTTCCACATCCTCGTCGTCCTTCCCGGCGACCGCTATGCCAGCCCGGTCTGGATCGTCTCCCTCGAAGACGCCGCCGAGATCCGGGTGGCGGCGCTCTCGGTCAGCGAGACGGTCACCATCACCAGCGGGGCGGTGCCCCACACCGAGGCCACGCCCGGAAGCGCTTCGGCGGTCGTTTCTGGCGAGGCGATCCGAAGCCGTCAGGCGCCGCGGCTCACGGATGTGCTCGAGGCGGTGCCCGGCGCCGGCCGCAGCAGCGACCTGCATGCCGGGGTTCCGGCGATCCGCGGGCTTTCGCGGGGGCGGACGCTGCTGCTGATCGACGGGGCGCGGGTGACGACCGAGCGGCGCGCCGGCGCCAGCGGGACGTTTCTCGATCCGTTCTTCCTGGAGGCCGTCGAAGTGGTCCGGGGGCCGTCGCCGGTGGCCTACGGATCGGACGCCTTTGGCGGGGTGATCCATGCGCGCACCCCGAGGCCCCGTCCGGGGGCGCCGCTCGAAGGCCGGTTCCGGGGCACGCTCGGGACGGGTCTGCCGGAGGCGAGCTTCGGCGGCCAGGTCTCCGGGTCCGTTTCGGGCACCGGCCTCCTGGTGCAGGGGAGGAGGCGGGTCTTCGGGGAGTACCGCAGTCCGGAAGGGACGGTTCGCGGTTCCGGGGCCGAGGACGCGGGCGCCATGCTGCGGGCGGCCCGCGACGTGGGTGGCGGGCTGCTCGGGGTGGGACTCCAGGTGGACGGCGGTCGCAACATCGGCCGGCCGCGGCGAAGCAGCGCCACCACCTCGTACCCGAAGGAAGACTCCACCCGGTTGACGGTGGACTATCGGCTCGCGCCCCGCTGGGGTTTCGCCCGCATGGACGCGACCGTGTTCCTCGGGAGCCACCACCTGGTCACCCGCCGGGAGGAGGGCGAGGTCGCGGCCGAGTCCGGAGTCACCGCGCGTGACTTCATGTTGCGGAGCCGGGGAGTTCGTCCCCTCGGCCGTGGACGCATCGAGTTCGGGACCGAGCTGCTGAGCCGGTTTGGCCTCGAATCCGGGACCCGGGTGGAGCCGGCAGGTGGGCCGCGCCCGCCCGGGCTCGCGGAACTCTTCCCGGCGCCTCCTCTGGCCCCGGGGTCGGGAACGATCGCGCTTTCCGGCGATCTTGACGGGGCGGTCCGGCGCGAGGCGTCCGTGTTCAGCCACGGGGACCTACCGGTGGGCGCGCGGCTTCAGGCGAGCGCCGGCGCCCGTCTTTCCGCAACCCACGCCGAGGCCGGCGGCGGGCGCGCCGGAGGGACGCCCCGCGCCAGCGCGCACAGAGCGCTCAGCGGCTTTGCCGCGCTTCGCGCCGATCTGAGCGAAGGCATCGCGGTCACGGGGCAACTCTCGCGGGGGTTCCGCGATCCCACCCTTTCGGATCGCTACTACGCCGGGCTCAGCGGCCGCGGGGTCGTGTTCGGGAACCCCGATCTCAGGCCGGAGCGGGCGGTGCAGGCCGATGTGTCCCTGCGCTTCGACCGGGGGCGGGTGAGCGGGGGCCTCCACGCCTACCGCTACCGGATCCGGGACCTGGTCGAGCGATACGAAGGCGCAGCGGACATCTTCTTCTTCCGCAACCGGGGGGAGGCGCTCCTCCGCGGTGTGGAACTCGAGCTGCATCTCGGCGAGCCTCAGGACCCGACGCACCTCGATCTCTCCGGGGCGCTGGCGCGGGGGGCGGCGGAGGACGGGAGGTGGCTCGACGGCGTGGCGCCGGCGCACTTCCGCGCCGGTCTGCGTCGTCGGCTCGCCTTCAGCTCCTTCGCCGAGGTGGTGCTTCTCGGCTTCGCCGCCCACGAGCGCCCCGGACCCACGGAAGCGGCAGTCGATGCCCACGCCCGGCTCGACCTCGCGGTCGGGTTCCCGGTGGCCTACGGGGCCGAGCTGCGGTTCTCCGGACGGAATCTCCTGGATGCCTCGGTTCCGATCAGCGCCGACCGACGCGCCGTTCTCGCGCCTGGCCGCAGCGTCGTGGGCACCCTGATCTGGACCCTCGATTCCGCCCCCTGAACGCGCGGTCCATGGCGCCTCCGGCGGGTTGGCCAGAGAGGAGGGCCGCGCTTCCGGGCCATGGAGCGCCGGCGTCCTCGCCGGCCTGCGCCGCACCGAGGTCCCTTGGGCAGTTTCTCGCCGGTCCGCGCCGACGCGGGATCGCCCGGATTTCTTCTTAGAATTCGGGGATATGCGGGTGAGGCGACTCCTGGGACTGGCCCTGGTCCTCGCGTTCTTCGTTCCCACTCCCGCGGCAGGGCAGGGGGGGCTCGACGGTGCCGGGCTCTCGCGCGCAGGGGAGGCTTTCCACTGGATCCGGAAGCTGCAGACCACCGGATCGGTGCTCCAGATCACCGCCCACCCCGATGACGAGAACGCCGGGCTTTTGGCGCTGCTGAGCCGCGGACATGGGGTGCGGACGGCGCTCCTGAGCCTCACCCGGGGGGAAGCCGGCGCGAATGCGATCGGCCCCGAGCTCTTCGACGGGCTGGGGTGGATTCGCGCCGCCGAGATGGAAGCGGCGGGACGTTGGTACGGGCTCGACCGGGTGTACTTCACCCCGCTCGTCGACTATGGCTATTCGAAGAGTCTGGAGGAATCGCTTCGGTCCTGGGACGAGGACGCCGCCGCCGCGGACGTGGTCGAAATCATCCGGCGGGAGCGACCCATGGTCGTCCTGGCGCGCTTTGTCGGCGCGCCGCGCGACGGACACGGACAGCACCAGTTCGCCGGACGGATCGCCCGGCGCGCCTTTGCCGGCGCCCCGGACACGTTCGCCTTCCCGACCCGCGAGGGCCGGCGCGCCCAGCTTCCCGCCGCCTATTTCCGGCGGGCGGCGCCCGACGACGACGCGTTCGAGATTCCGCTCGGCGGCTCCCGCCCCTGGCTGACCCGGAGCTTCGCCGGGTACGGCGCGGTCGGGCTCTCGCTGCAGCGGTCCCAGACTCGGGGCGTGCTCCGTGACACCGCCTCGCCTCGGCCGGCCCGCCTTCTCGGCCCCGAGCCGGATTCCGACACCGGGTCGGACCTCCTCGCGCTGCTGAGCCCGGCAGCGGCGTCGCTCTCCGCCCGGTTCGCCGGGACGGTTCCCGGGCGCCTTCTCGAGATTCTGGAGCGTCTCGACAGCCTCTTCCGGGCGGCGCAGGACGAGTTCGACTGGGAGGCGCCGGCGGCCAGTCTGCCCCGGCTCGGCGAGGCGCTCGCAGTCCTCCGCGACCTGCTCGGCGAGCGCTCGCCCTCGGGTTTCTTCGACGTCCGCCACGAGCTCGATCGCAAGGAAGAACAGCTCACCCGCGCGATCCGCGCCGCCGCCGGGGTGTCGTTCGCTGCGCTCGCCCGGCCGCCGGACGCGCCTGCTGCAGCCAGACCCTTCGCGGCGCCGCCGACGCTCGGTCCCCTCACCCCCGGCCAGACCTTCGAGGTCGTCGCCCACGCGCGCGCCGTCGCTCCGGCGTCGGTGGTCGCCATCACCCTCGACCTGCCCGGCAGCGTCGAATCCACCACGCCCATCGAGGAGGCGTCCGGGTTCGCCCGCCGGTTCCGGGCCCGGATCGCCGACGACGCTCCCACGTTCGAGCCCCACATCGAGCGCGACGGCCTCGGCGAGAGCCGCTACCGGACCCCGGGCGACTGGACGCTCGCCGCCCCGCCGCCACCGGTCACCGCCTCCCTCAGCCTCTCGATTCCGACCGGCGCCACCGGCGAAGAGGTGGAGGTCGTCGTGACCGAGGGCGTGGAACGCCTCGAGGCGAACCTCCCCTACGGGCACGAGCGGCGGGAGGTCGAGATCCTTCCGCCGGTCTCGGTCGCGTTCGATCCCGACTTCACCGCCCTCCCGGCGGAGGCCGGCCCCGTCTCCTTCACCGCCCGGATCCGCGCCGTGGGCCATCGGCCCGGGACCTTCCGGGTGCGTCTCGACCTTCCCGAGGGCTTTCGCGCCGACCCTGCCGAGGTTTCGGTCGACCTGGGCGGGGCCGGCGGGCAGGCCGAACTCCGCTTCGAAGTCTCCGCCAGCGGGCCCAGCGCGGGTCAGTACCGGATCGGCGCCGCGCTCCTCGACCCCGCCGGGAATCCCGCGCCGGCGGTCGGGCACCACCGGATCGCCCACCGCGACCTGCCGCTTCGCTATCTCGTCCGTCCGGCTGCGCTCCGGGTGACGGTGCTCCCGGTCACGCTCCCCGAAGGACTCCAGGTCGGCTACGTCGCCGGCGCCGGCGACCGGGTGCCCGAAGCCATCGAGGCGCTCGGCGCCGAGGTCACGCTTCTCGAGGAGGCCGCGCTCGTCGGCCGGGACCTCGCCCGCTTCGACGCGATCTTCACCGGCACCCGGGCCTACGCCGTCCGCCCGGACCTGGTGCGAGCCAACCAGCGTCTTCTCGACTACGCCCGGGCGGGCGGCCACCTGGTCGTGCTCTACAACACGAACGAACTGATCCCCGCCGAGCACGCGCCCTTTCCGGGAGAGCTGCTGCGCTCCGCCGAGGAAGTTTCCGAGGAGGACAGCCCGGTCACGATCCTCGCTCCGGAGCATCCGCTCCTCACCTCGCCCAACCGGATCGGGGCCTCGGATTTCGAGGGCTGGGTGGAGCAGCGCGGCTCGAAGTTCTGGAGCGCCTGGGACCCGGCCTATGTCCCCCTGTTCGAGACGCAGGACACCGGCCAGGCGCCCCAGCGGGGCGGGGCGCTGACCGCGGAAGTCGGCGCGGGCCGCTACACCTATTTCGCCTACGCGCTCCACCGGCAACTCCCCGAGGGGGTTCCCGGGGCGTTCCGGCTGCTCGCGAACCTGATCGCCGCCGGCCAATGAGCTCGCCCGCCTCCCCTCCGCCGGTACGCCGGGTCCGCCGCCCCGACTGGCCGGAAGGCCGGGAAGTGGTGCTCGTGGGGACCGCCCATATTTCGCCCGATTCGCTCAGGCTGGTGCGGGAGACGATCGAGCGGGAAGAGCCCGACGGCGTGTGCATCGAGCTCGACGAGGGTCGTTACCAGGCCCTCATGGATCCGCACGCGATCGAGCGCCTGGACCTCCGTCAGGTCGTCCGCGAGCGCAGGCTGCTTCCCCTCATCGCGAGCGTCGCTCTCGGGGCCTGGCAGACCCGCATGGGGCTGCGGCTCGGCGTGGAGCCGGGCGCGGAAATGCGCGAGGCGGCCGTGGCGGCGAAGGAACGGGACATTCCCGTCCACCTGGTGGACCGCGACGTGCGTACCACCATGCTGCGCATCTGGCGGCGCACCGGATTCTTCCAGAAGGTAAGACTGCTCTCCGGGGGTCTGGAGGCCGGGGGCGCCGACGAGCTCGATGAGTCCGACCTGCGGGAGCTGCTCTCGACCGATGTCGTGTCCCGGCTCGTCGCCGAACTGGGGGAGGCGCTGCCCACCCTCAAGGAGGTCCTGATCGACGAGCGCGACACTTGGATGGGCGAGGCGGTGAAAGCGCTGCCCGCGGGGCGGCTGGTCGTCGTGGTGGGAGCCGGGCACCTCGACGGGGTGGAGCGGAACCTGCTTGCCCCGACGTCCACCCCGACCGGGGCGTTCGCTGAAATTCCGCCCCGGGGTCGGGGGGCGCGGGCGGTGGGGGTCGCCGTCCCGGTCGTGATTCTCGGTCTGCTGGCGTGGACGTGGGCGACCCGGGGCGCGGCCGCGGCCTCCGAAGGCGCGGTGTTCTGGATCCTGATCAACGCCATCCCGGCGGGCCTCGGCGCCGCGGTGGCGCTCGCCCATCCGCTCACCATCCTCGCCGCGCTCGTTTCCGCACCGTTCACCAGCCTGACTCCGGTCATGGGCGCCGGCTATGTGACGGCCTTTGTCCAAGCCTGGCTGCGCCCGCCCCGGGTGTTCGAGCTCCGCGCCCTGAAGACGGACGCCCTCGTCCCGGGGCGCTGGTTCCGGAACCGGGCGCTGAAGGTCGCTCTCGCACTCCTCTTCCCCACCATCGGGAGCGCGATCGGCACCTTCGTGGGCGGCTCCCGCCTCCTCAGCGGCGCGCTCTAGTCCGGACCGGATCCGCACCGCCATGGCGCTCTCGTTCACGGACCTCCTGACCTTCGTCCTGTTCCTCGGGGCGGTGATCTACGTCTCGCTCCGGGGGTCGCGCGGACGCCGCTCTTCGGCCGGCTACTTCCTCGCCGGACGGAACCTCGGCGGCTGGGCCATCGGGATGTCCCTCGTCGCCACGAACATCTCGACCGAGCACTTCGTCGGCATGTCCGGAAGTGCGGCGACCGATATCGGTCTGGCCATCGCCAGCTACGAGTGGACCGCCGCCGCGGCGCTCATCGTGATCGGCTGGTTCCTCCTCCCGCGCTACCTGAAGAGCGGCATCTTCACGATGCCGGAGTTTCTCGAGCGGCGTTACGACCGGGGCGCCCGGACGATTCTGGCGGTGCTCCTCACCGCAGCCACGGTCTTCGTGGCGATGGCCACGGTGCTCTACGCCGGCGCGGTGGCGCTGAACGCCATCTTCTCGCTCCCGGAACTGCTCGCCTCGGGGTTCGGCCTTGCTCCCGACGCCGCCGCCACGGCGGCGACGCTGATCGGCGTCTGGGGCATCGGCCTCCTCGCCAGCGTCTACACGATCTACGGCGGGCTGCGGGCGGTCGTCTGGTCCGACTTCATCCAGGGGATCGTGATCCTCGGCGGGGGAGCGATGGTGCTGGGGCTCGGCTTCGCCGCCCTGGGCGGGGAGGCGGGTTTCCTCGCCGGAGCGACCCGCTTCTTCGCCGAGAACCGCGACCGCCTCCACACGATTCTCCCCGCGGATCACCCGGAGGTCCCGTGGACGGCCGTCTTCGTCGGAGGCCTCTGGATCGCCCAGTTCTTCTACTGGGGAGTGAACCAGTTCATCGTCCAGCGGACCCTCGGCGCCAGGAGCCTCGCCGAGGGGCAGCGGGGGATCCTCTTCGGGGCCTGGCTGAAGATCCTGGTTCCGTTCCTGGTGTGCTTCCCCGGGATCCTCGCGGTACAGCTCTACGGGGATCAGATCGCCCACCCCGACCAGGCCTACTCGGTGCTGGTCCGCGAGCTGGTGCCGCCGGCTCTCCGGGGCGTCCTGCTGGCCGCCCTGGCCGGGGCCATCATGAGTTCCTTCAACTCGATGCTGAACTCGGCCTCGACGATGTACGCGCTCGACGTGCATCCCCGCCTCTTCCGCCGCCGCGACCGGGCGGCGAAAGCCGACGGGGCCTCCGGTCCGGTCAGGATTGCCCGGGTGGCATCGACCGTCTTCGTGCTCGGCGCCTGCCTCTGGGCCCCGCTCATCGGTTCGTTTCCGGGCGTCTTCCGCTATATCCAGACGGTGTGGGGTTTCGTCACCCCGGGGATCGTGGCTGTCTTCTTCGCGGGGGTCGTCTCGTCCCGGGTACCGGCCTTCGCCGCCCGCATCGGACTGCTCGCCGGCATTCCGATCTACGGAGCGCTGCGGCTCGGCTGGCCGGAGACCGCCTTCCTGCACCACATGGGGATCAGCTTCCTGATCCTGGCGGCGGGGCTCGCGCTGGCCGGATGGCTCCGCCCACGCACGGCGCCCGAGGAGGAACCGGCGCCGGCCGCCGACGTCGATCTGACGCCGCTCCCGGGGGTCTTCTGGAAGGGCGGGGTAGCCCTCGCCGCGATCGCGGCGATCTACGCGATCTTCCCGTAGACCGCCGCGGGTCCGCTACTCGGCGGCGTCCGCGGTGGCGAGCGCGGCTTCGGCGAGCTGTCGGGCCGCGTCCGGGAGGCCGCCGCCGTCCTGCACGTTCGCGGTCAGCGCCACCGCGAGACCGCGCCCGGGAAGCCGCAGCAGGTGGGTCGAGCCGCCGGTGGCGCCACCCGAGTGCGCGACCCAGGTCCCGAGGTCGTCCTCCGCGATCCGCCACCCCAGCGCGTAGTCGCTCGTCGTGCCGCCGGTGAGCACGTAGGGGGTGGTCATCTCCGCCTGGGCGTCGTCTCCAAGAAGCATGCCGGCGTCGAGCGCGAGGGCGAAACGGACCAGGTCCGGCGCCGAGGCGATCATCCCGCCTCCGGCCCACTTGATCGAGAGGTCGGCGAAGGGGGCGTTCCGCACCCCCTCCGGCTCCTCGCTCTTCACGTACTGCCGCACGCGGTGGCTCACCAGGTCGCCCTGGTGCTCGAGGAAGCTGGCGTCCATCCCCGCCGGGGACCAGATGTTCTCCCGCATGTAGCGGTCGAAGCTGACGCCCGAGACCGTCTCGACGATCCCGGCGAGGATGTTGTAGGCGTAGGTGGAGTAGCTGTAGTCGGCGCCCGGCTCGAAGAGCAGCGGGTCGTCCTGGAAGATCTCCATCGCCGCCTCGACGCTGTCGAAGTGGTCCTTCATGTCGAATTCGCCGGGGTTGTAGTGGCGGATCCCGGAGGTGTGGGTCAGGAGGTGGCGCGTCGTCACCGGGTGACTCTTTTCCGGGAAGGGGAAGTACTCCTGGATCGGCGCGTCGAGGTCGATCTGCCCCCTTTCGACGAGCTGCATGACGGCGGTGGCCGCGAGCGGCTTCGAAATCGAGGCGATCCGGTAGACGCTCATGGCAGTGGCGGGGACGTCGTTTTCGACATCCGCCAGTCCCGAACCGCCGCTCCAGACGAGTTCGCCGTCCACCGCCACCGCGGCGGAGAGTCCGGGGCTGGCTGCGGTGTGGCGGGCCTCGGCGACGATGCCGGCGTAGATCTGGTCCGGGGTCGGGGCGGGCGCCTCGCTCGAGCAGGCCGCTCCCAGGAGAGCGAACGCGAGGAGAAGCGGCGCGCCGTGGATCCCGTCAGGGCGAGACCGGACGGCGCTCCGGGAGGTCGGGAAGGGCGGGGTGTTCATGGCCTGTCTCCTTGGGATCGGGTTCCCGAAATTGCCGCCCGCGGCCAACGGGCAGCTCCCGCCGCTGGCGGGGGGCGCCGCGACGGGCGGGCGGCCGGTCACGCGGAGTCCTCCCGGGACGTTCGGGCTACTGCTGCTCGTCGGTGGCCGCGTGGGGCAGGATCACCCGGGCGACCCCGTCTTGAACCTCGAACTGCGTCCCGAACGGCTCCGAGAGCCGCACCACATCGTCGAGGATCTTGGCTGCGAGCTCGCCCTCGGCCATCATCGGCCGGCCGCGGACCTGGCGCGGCTTGCCGTGGCCGAGGGTGATCGGATGGAGCGTCAGCTCGGCGAGTTGCGGGCCGCTCCACTCGGGCACGGCGATGACCGCCTCCCAGATTTCCGGTGTCGCCGGAAACCCGATCGTGTCGTTCGCGTAGCGGGCGTCGTTGAAGTCGGCGAGGCCGTCCGCCTCGGTCAGCTGGTACCGCGAGTAGTTCTCCCAGGGCAGCCGCTGGAGGGTCTCGTTCTGGAACACGAAGTCGCCGAGGCTGTAGAGGATCGGCGCGCCCTGATAGATCTCGATGGCGCGCAGGACGTGGGGGCCGTGGCCGACGAAGACCGAGGCGCCGGCGTCCACCATCTGGCGGGCGAAGGTGACCAGGAACTGCGCCGGCACGAAACGGTCCCCGTCGCCCTCGTGGGCGTGAATCGTGACCATCACGTAGTCGGCGAGGCGGCTCGCGTTGTTCACCACGGACGCGATCTCGGCCACGTCGCCGGGGTGCGGCTCGGTGCGGATGCCGGGGCGGTCCGCGAGTTCGAACCGCTGCCGCAGGAAGTTCAGCCGGTCGCCGCTCTCCGGCGGGTTCATGCCCAGGCCGCGCATCGTGTCGCGCACGCCCTCGAGCTGCTCCCGGGTCACCAGGTAGGTGGTCTGGTGACGGAGGGGATTCAGACCCGGACGGGACGGAATGTCATCCCGGGAGCGGCCGGCGCGGGAATGGTCCGGGAAGGTGGACGAGACCGAGATGAGAGCCAGGCGCCCGTCGCGGGTCTCGACGAACTTGGCTTCGCGCGCCTCGGCCAGGCTCCGTCCCACGCCGGCGGCCACGATGCCTGCCTCGCGGACGTAGCGCTCGGTCCGCAGCATCGCGTCCGGCCCGAAGTCGCCGGAGTGGTTGTTGGCGAGCGAGCCGAGATCGATGCCGGCCCAGACCAGCTCGCGGACGAGCTCGGGCTGGGCACGCATGTAGGTGCCTCCGCTCGAGCTCATCGGGTAGGACTCGTAATCGTGGAACAGCACCTCCACGTTGGTGAAGGCGAGGTCGGCCTCGCGCAGCAGCTCGATCATCCGCAGGTACTCGGGCTCTTCGTAGACGCTCAGCTTGCGGGTGATGATCGAGTCACCGGTGAGCGCCAGCGAGAAGCGTTCCTGGCCGGCGGCCGGCAGCGCGAGCACGAGGCCCAGGGCCGCGGCGAGTGCAGCGGCGCCACGGCGGACGGAGGTGGGATGGATGGTCATGGCGGGGCCTCGATTCCGGGGCGGGGCGGTGAGGGAAAGCGCGGTGACGGCGCGGTCAGCGGCGGTAGTCGAGCGGCGGCGGCCGGTCGCCGAGGAGCGGCTCGTAGACGAAGTTCGGTCCGCGCGCCGCATCGAGTTCGGCGCGCGCGGCGACAAGCTCGTCGGGACTCTGGATCAGGTCGGCGGCGGTGCGGGCGAGCACCTGGGCGGCGATCAGCATCCCCTTGAGTCCGATCGACATGCCGCCGCAGGCGACCGCCTGCCAACTGTGGGCGGGGGTGCCGGGCACCCAGGTGGCGGTCCGGAACTGGGCGGTCGGCACCACCCAGCTCACGTCGGCCACATCGGTGGAGCCGCCCGCCGGAGTCCGCTTCCACGGCATGACCTCTTCCTGGCTGCCGATCGGCCGCGGATTCAGGAGGTGCTCCTGGATCGCCTCGGCGAACTCCCGCTCCTCTTCGGTGTAGGCGAATCCGCCCACTGCGTTGAGGTTGTCGAACAGCAGCCGGCCGATCGTCTCGTTCGGCAGCAGGTTGTAGAGGCCGTGGATAATCTCGTGCTCCACCGTCGTCCCGGTTCCGAGCGCGGCGGCGCCGGCAATGTTCAGGATCCGCTCCCAGTTGGCGCGGGCGACCGCCACCTCCGGGTGACGGTTGTAGTAGTAGACCTCGGCGAAGTTGGGCACGACGTTGGGCGCTTCGCCGCCCCGGGTGATGACGTAGTGGATGCGGCTCCGCTCGTGCACGTGCTCCCGCAGCAGGTTCACCATGAAGTTCATGGCCTCGACGCCGTCGAGGGCCGAGCGGCCCTGTTCGGGGGCTCCGGCCGCGTGGGCGGAAACGCCCCGGAAGCGGAACTTGGCCGACAGGTTCGCGAGCGAATCGCCCGGGCTTGCGTCGTTGCGGTCGCCGGGGTGCCAGGCGAGCACGGCGTCCACGTCGCCGAAGAGTCCTTCCCGCACCATGTAGACCTTGCCGGCGCCGCCCTCTTCGGCGGGCGTCCCGTAGACCCGGATCCGGCCCGGCGTTCCGGAGCGTTCCAGCCAGTCGCGGACGGCCAGCCCGGCGGCGACGGAGCCCGCCCCGAAGAGGTGGTGGCCGCAGGCGTGGGCGGAGCCGATGCCTTCCCGTTCGAGCGGCTCGGGAACGGCGGCCTGGCTGATCCCGGGCAGGGCGTCGAACTCGGCGAGGATCCCGATCACCGGCCCTCCGTCACCCCATTCGGCGATGAACCCGGTGGGCATGCCGGCCACGCCGGCGTCCACGCGGAAGCCGCCGTTCGTCAGCTGCTCCTGGAGAAGACCGGAGCTTCGCTCTTCCTGGTAGCCGACTTCCGCCCAGTCCCAGATCCGCAGGGCGACTTCCTCGAAGTCGGTGCGCTGGGCGGTCAGGAATCGGGTGACGGTCTCGTCGGCGTCGTCCTGGGCGAGCGTCGCCGCGGGCGTCAGCCAGAGCGCGATCCCAGCCAGCGCGATCCCGATGGGAAAGGAAGATCGGAAGGATCGGATCACCAGCAGCCTCCTCGCGTTTTCGAGCGTCAGTCCGGGTTTCGAGTGTACCCGGGGGAATGCCGCCATCCATGCCTGCTCGCCCCCTGCCGGGGGGGCTCGGCGCGATGTCGGCGCGAACTCTGCCGGGTCCGATCGCGCAGAGTGCGCGATACGAGCGCGCTTCGGGGGCCGTCGATCGCGCAATCTGCGCGATACGGGGGTTGGACATCGCGCAATCTGCGCGATCCGCGGGCGAAAAGTGCGCGATCCGCGGGGCCGTCCTGCGCGATATGGGCGATACCTGTGCGAACCGGGGGGCCGTCCTGCGCGCAATCTGCGCGATCCGCGCGTGATCCGAGCGCGATCCGGGGGCTGGTCTTGCGGGAGATGTGCGC
This sequence comes from Vicinamibacteraceae bacterium, assembly GCA_012271265.1. GTDB lineage: Bacteria > Acidobacteriota > Vicinamibacteria > Marinacidobacterales > Marinacidobacteraceae > JAAXGQ01. Next base: position 375 of record JAAXGQ010000022.1, on the reverse strand, counting down.
GATACCTGTGCGATCCGGGGGGCTGTCCTGCCCGATATGGGCGCGATCCGTGCGTGATCCGAGCGCGATCCGCGGGTCGTCGATCGCGCAAATCTGCGCGATGCGTGGGTTGGATATCGCAGAATCTGTGCGATCCGATCGCGAAAAGTACGCGATCCGAGAGCCGTCGATCGCAAACCCGGGAGGCTCCGGTTGACGCAGGCCGGCGAGGACGTCGGCGCGCCATGGGGCCACCGGGAGCGCCGGTGTCCTCACCGGCCACCGCCGGAGGCGGGCATGGTCCGTGGGCCTCCCGGCCCACGGTCCGGCAAGGGCCTGCGGTGCGGCACAGGCCGGCGAGGACGCCGGCGCTCCAGTGGGGCCGGCGCTCCATGC
>JAAXGQ010000233.1 GCA_012271265.1 Vicinamibacteraceae bacterium | reverse complement strand
GCACGGCGGCGCGGTCGGCAGGAAACTGGCTGAGGGGCCGGCGGTGCGGCGCAGGCCGGCGAGGACGCCGGCGCTCCAGTAGGGCGGCGCTGTCGGCACGAGATTGCGGTGCGGCGCAGGCCGGCGAGGACGCCGGCGCTCCAGGGGGCGGCGCGGTCGGTACGAGACTGCCTGAGGCACCGCCGTTGCGGCGCAGGCCGGCGAGGACGCCGGCGCTCCATGGGGCCGGCGCTCCATGGGGCCGGCTCCATGTGGGAGGCCGAGGGGAGTCGGCCTCCCTGGTGGGTGTCAGGCGACGGTGACTTCGATGTCGCGGGGTAGGGCCTTCTCGGCCTTCGGAATCACGACCGTCAGGACACCGTTGTGCGCCTCGGCCCGGATTCCGGCGGGATCCACCGTGTCCGGCAGGCGGAAGGACCGCGAGAACTGGCCAGTGCGCCGTTCGCGGGAGACCCAGTGCCGCGCGTTCCCGCCATCGGCCCTGTCCCTGGAATCGACATGTTCCACGGCGTCGCCGCGGTTGCCGCTGATGGTCAGGACTCCCTGGTGGTGGCGAAGCCGGATGTTCTCCCGGGGCGCCCCGGGGACCTCCGCCTCGATCCGAATCTCGGAGTCGGTCTCGAACACGTCCACCGGAGGGGTCCAACGCGAGGTCGGGCGGCTGGGGAACGGGAAGTCGAGCCCGAAGGGCGTCAGGAAGTGATCGTCGAAGAGGGTGCGGGACTGCGGTCCGAAAAGGGCGAGGTGCGTCATGGCTGTGCTCCTTGGGGTGATGGCTGGTTGCGTTACTGAAGGTGCCCGGCGATTCCTCGCCCGACGCCAGACATGATAGCACAACTGTAGGACTAATCAAATAGTGCTATTGATAGATCTTGTGTCGATCGCGCGGCACCGCGCCGCGAGCGGACTTCGCTCCCTGCCCTCCCTTCGGCCCCGGTCCAACGCCGGACCGATCCGCCCTATCATCCCGGCGCCCACGGGCGAGCGGCGTGAAGGGAACAGCGTCCGCCCGTAGCGGGCGATCGCCTCGTCGGCCCGGCGCAGGCCGGCGCAGGCCGGCGAGGACGCCGGCGCTCCATGGGGGCGCGCTCCATAACCCTGCCGGGAGGAATACCACCATGCGCATCGGCATCAACGGCTTCGGCCGCATCGGACGGAACATCTTCCGTGCCCTGGTCGACGACCGGGACATCGAAGTCGCCGCCGTCAACGACCTGACCAGCCCGGCGACGCTGGCGCACCTGCTGCGCTACGACTCCGTGGCGGGGCGGTTCGACGGCTCGGTCGAGGTGGACGGCGACAGCATCGTCACGCGTTCGCCGGACGGGGACGAGCGTCGGTTCGTGGTGTGGAGCGAGCGGAACCCGGCCTCACTGGGCTGGGGCGACCTCGGCGTCGACGTCGTTGTCGAATCCACCGGCCTGTTCACCGCGCGGGAAAAGGCCGCGGCTCACCTCGACGCGGGCGCCAGGAAGGTGATCGTCTCGGCGCCGGCGAAGGGCGCCGACCTCACCGTGGTCATGGGGGTGAACGACCACCTCTACGACCCGGACGCCCACCACGTTCTGTCCAACGCGTCGTGTACCACGAACTGCCTCGCCCCGGTGGTCAAGGTGATTCACGAGGCGTTCGGCCTGCAGAAGGGCATCATGACGACGGTCCACTCCTACACGAACGGCCAGCGTCTTCTGGACCTGCCGCACAAGGACCTGCGCCGCGGCCGCGCTGCCGCCGTGAACATGATCCCCACGTCCACCGGGGCGGCGCGCGCCGTGTCCCTCGTCCTGCCGGAACTCGAAGGCCGCCTCGATGGCATCTCCGTCCGCGTCCCGACCCCCAACGTCTCCCTGACGGACCTGACCGCGGTGCTGGAGCGGCCCGCCAGCGCCAGGGAGGTGAACGACGCGCTCACCGAAGCCGCCGCCGGCCCGCTTCAGGGTGTCCTCGCCGTCTCCGCCGAACCGCTGGTTTCCTCGGACTTCCAGGGCAACCCGCACTCTTCCATTGTGGACGCCCCCTTCACGAAGGTCGTGGCCGGCGACGCGGTCAAGGTGCTCGCGTGGTACGACAACGAGTGGGGCTTCTCCTGCCGCGTCCGCGACCTCATTCGCAAGGTCGCCACTTCCTGACCTGACCCGAGACCTTCCGCCCCCCCGGACCGGACCTACCGGTCCGGATTGCCGTCCGGGGCGGAGAGGGCGTTGGGGGCGCCGGATTCGAGTTCGAGGAGGCGTCCGTAGAGCCAGAGCACGTCGCTCATCCGGTTGATCAGCGCCAGCGCCTCGGGGCCGGGAGTGCCGGTGGCTTCGTGCAGGCGGACGAGGACGCGCTCGGCGCGGCGGCACGCCGTCCGCGCCACGTCGAAGGCGGCGCCCCCCACGTGTTCCCCGGGGAGCGCCCAGCCGCTGAGCATGCCTTCGCGGCCTTCCAGTTCACGGACCTCCGCAGTCAGCCGATCGACGAATCCCTCGGGGATCTTCTCTTCGAAACCCGGAGGAGCGCCGATCCCGGCGGACACGGCGAAGAGAGCGCGCTGTAGCCGCTCCCCTCCCTCCCGCACCCGCGTCGCGTGCCGGGGCGCGAGCGCGCGGGCGAGGCCGATGGCGGCCCCGCACTCGTCCAGGACGCCCAGGGCCTCCACCTCGGGACAGCTCTTGGACACCCGGCCGCTGCCGACCTGGGTCGAGCCCCGGTCGCCGCGCGTCGTGGAAATGCTCATCCGGAGGTTCTATTGCGGCTGCCAGGTGAGGTTCACCCGCAGCACGCGCCCGAGCGGCCGGAATCCGGCGCTCTGGTACGCCGCATCATCCCAGACGTCGCGGGCGATGCCCCGGAGCGTGAGGCCTCGGGCAAGCTCCACGGAAACAACCAGGTCCAACCGCCGCATGCCGTCGAAGCGGAAGACCCGCGTGGCGAAGGTGTTCGGGTCGAAGAGCGGTCCGTCGATCGCCGACGCGACGTGCAGGTCTGCAGCCCAGCGCACCCGGTCGGACAGCGCGCCCGAGAGGAGAGCCGCGAACTGGAACCGGGGAGCGAGCCAGTCGGTCATCAGCTCGGCCGGCGCGTTTGCCGGGGGATCCGCCTCGGTCCAGGTCCCCTGGAGGTTCGCGCGCATCCGTCCGGGAAGGGCGAGCCGCAGTCCGGCTTCCGCGCCGTGGGCGGCGCCTCCATCCGTGTTCTCGTACCCGCCGAAGCGGCCGAAGGGATCCGAGCCTGGAGCGAACGAGCCGAACCCGATGATCCGGGGCCGCTCGGAGCGGAAGTACGCACCCCGCAACCCGGTCCGGCCGTCGCCGCTCTCGAACAGGAAACCCACATCCATCGCCGTCGAGAGCTCGGGCAGGAGTCTCGGATCTCCGTAGACCGAGTAGCCGAACGACGAGAAGTAGGTTCCGAAGCGCTCATACAGCGACGGCGCCCGGAATCCGCGGCCCCACGAGCCGCGCAGCCGAAAGAGGTCGGTCACCGCCACCGAGGCGGAGGCGTCCGCGGTGATGGCGCCCCCCTCCGGC
>JAAXGQ010000232.1 GCA_012271265.1 Vicinamibacteraceae bacterium | reverse complement strand
CGCCTCCGACGTCGTGGGGCGCGCCCAGGCCTTCGGGCGCATGGTGCAGGGCGGCATGGACGCCGGGAAGGCCGCCGGCCTCTCGGGTCTGGCCGGCGGCGAATGAGACAGGACACGACATCTTGCGGCAAAGCCGCTGGACTGCCCCAACGGATCGCTGATAGACTCCATAAACGCGAAACCCCGCGACCGGGCTGGACGTTCGGTCGCGGGGCTCTTCGCCCAGACAGGGAAAATGGAGGTCCCCCCTATGAGCGCATCGGACGCTACCGAAGCCGCGACCGCGCCGCAACCCCTGGGCGCCGATCCGAGGGGCGGGCCGCTCCTCGACACCCCGCTCTCGCGCCTCCGCCAGACCCCCTACGCCTGGCTCCACCGCGACCTGATCGCCCGCTACGGCGAGGGGAAGGGGTGGCACCTCGTGACGCTGGCCGCGCTGGCCAGCCTGGTCCGGCGCAGGGGCCGGACGCTGGGGCTGGACGGCCGCGAGCTCGCCGAATCGACGGGGCTCTGCGAGAAGTCCACCCGCCGGCACCTGCTCCGGTTCCGGGCCGACGGGCTCGCCAAGTGGGACGGCAAGGCATGGCGGCCGAGCAAGAAGCTGCGGGGGCTGGCCGCCAGCGGCTGGCGGGCCAAGGTGAATTTCCGGAATCTTCCCCTGCTGGTCGCGGCGGTGGGAGGTGCCGGATTCCGGCACATGTGCTGGGACAGGCTGACGACGGTCGGCCAGCGGCGGGTGCACGGCATCAACCGCCTTGCGCGGGCGATGGGCCGCAACCGGACCACCGCATGGCGGGGCGACCGCATCCTGCGGGAGGCCGGAATCGCCGTCGGAAGACGCTTCCGCAGGGTCGGGGAAAGAATTGCAACATCCCTCCGGAAAGAATTGCAACGCGCCTCCAGAATCGTGGCCGACGGCGCTGGGCTGGGCCGCGGAGCGTCAGTAAAGCCTTTCTTCAGGAAAGTGATGGACCACGATTTCGGCCTCCGAAAGCCGTCCGGGGGTGCGGCGGCCTCCGAAGCGGCCTGCAGCGAGCGTAGACGCCGCCTGAAGGCGCAGGCGATGGCGCTGGGGGCGACGGCATGACCGGCCCGATGGGCGGGAGCGCCGCCCGGAGCGCGCCCAGGCCGGCGCGAAGCATCGAGGAGCGGCTCCACCGTCTCGACGGCGGCAACCGGGGTGCGGACGGGCGGGCCGTGGCCTTGTCGCGCGACCAGCTCGAGGACCGGGCCGTGGAGCTGGTGGCCCGCGCGCAGCGTCTGGCGCGGATGGCGATCGAGGAGGCGTGGGAGGCCGGATGCGCGCTGCAGGTCGTCCGTGACGCCTACCCGCCGCGAAGCGGGTACCGGGCATGGCTTGCCGAGGTGGGCATCAACCGGGAGACCGACCGGCGACTCCGGAAGCTGTATGAGCTCCACCCCGATATGACACAACTTGTGTCGTATGGCTCGGTCGCCGAGGCGCTCCGCCCCGGCAGGTCCGCCCGGCCCGGAACGGGCGACAACCGGGGCGATCCCCGGAGGGACGAATGGTACACCCCCGCCGAGCTGGTCGAGGCCGCGCGCGAGGTGATGGGGTCCATAGACCTCGACCCGGCAAGCTGCGACACCGCGCAGAAGGTGGTCCGGGCGGGCCGCTACTTCACCAGGGACGACTGCGGACTGGCCTCGCCCAACGGGGCGCAGTGGTCCGGCAACGTGTGGCTCAACCCGCCGTACTCCGGAGGGCTGAAGCAGCACTTCCTGACGGCGCTCAAGATCCACCATCGCCAAGGCAACGTGAAGCAGGCGTGCGTGCTCACCTTTACCGACTGGTCGGCGAGGTGGGCGGAGCCGCTCGCCTCCGTCGCCACCGCGACCTGCCTGGTCCGCGGGCGGGTGAGCTTCTACTCGGACGTGATGGCGGGCGGCGCTCCGGGGCTCGGATGCACGGTCGCCTACGTCGGGCCGCGGGTCTGGCGGTTCCTCTCCGTCTTCCTCCACCATGGACACGTCGCCGTCACCATCCCCGGCCTGAGTCGCTTCTACGAGGGCGATGATGGCACCGCCGGAACGGGCGGAGAGCCGGGGTCCGTTGGTGTGGTTTAGCTTCCATGAGAATTTTCGGCTGGCAGGCGCGTTTCCTCCGGGGGCTGGCGCGTCCGGGAGTCCGGACGGCGGCGCTCTCGGTGGCCCGCTCCAACGGCAAGAGCTGGCTGGCCGCGAGGCTGGCCGCCGACTACCTGCTGGGCGACCGGCGCGATTCGGAAGCGGTGATCGTCGCGTCAAGCTACGCGCAGGCGAAGATCATCTTCCGGTACGCCGTCCGGATGGTGGAGGACGCCGGACACGACCCGACCGACCGGGGCGCGTGGCGCTTCCGCGACTACAGCAACGTGGCGCTGCTCCGGAACCTGGAGACCGGGCAGGCGATCCGGGCGCTGGGGTGCGATCCGAAGCGGGCGCATGGGCGGGTGTTCGGCCTGGCCTTGCTCGACGAGCCTGCACAGTGGCCGCCGGGAACATCGGAGGCCATGCTGTCGGCGATC
>JAAXGQ010000231.1 GCA_012271265.1 Vicinamibacteraceae bacterium | reverse complement strand
CCGCCGAACGCCCTCGCCCGGATCGAGGGCGTGGAGACCACCGTGTCCGGCTGTCTCGGATGCCACGACATCGGCCGGCCCAACCCCGACGGCTCCATCGGGTCCTGCACCGCGTGCCACAGCCGTCATGCGACCTCGATCTCGATCGCCCGGGCGCCGGCGACCTGCGGGCAGTGCCACATGGGTCCCGACCACGCCCAGAAGGAGATCTACGCCGCGTCGAAGCACGGCATCCTGTTCGAGGCGCAGCGCCACCTCATGAACCTCGACGCCGAGCCGAAACGGCTGACCGCCTTCGACATGCCGGTCCCGACCTGCGCCACCTGTCACATGAGCGGGCTCGAGGGCGCCAGGGTGACCCACGACACCACGGAACGGCTCTCGTGGTGGCTCTTCGCCCCGGTCTCCGAGAAACGCCCGCACTACGACCGGGCGCAGGCGGAGATGCAGGGCATCTGCCTCAAGTGCCACGCGGCCGGGCAGGTGGAGCGGTTCTATGCCGAGGCCGAACGGGTGGTGGAGGCCACGAACGAGCGGGTGGCCGGGCTCATGGACCGCATGGCCGAGGCCCGGGCGTCCGGACTGCTCAGCGAGGCGCCGTTCGACGAGCCGCTCGACTTCGAGTTCTTCGACGCCTGGCATTACGCCGGCCGCACCGTGAAGCACGGGGCGTTCATGGATGGCGCCGACTTCGTGCAGTGGCACGGGACGTACGACCTCCTGAGCCGGCTCAGCGTGATCGAGGAACGGATCGCCGAACTCCAGCGGGAATGAGGGGGCGGGGGCCCGGATGAGGCGCCGCCTCGCGTTCCTGCGCGCCCGCCGGCGCTGGCTGCTCGAAGCCTTCCTCGCCGGAAACCTGCTGTTTCTGGCGGTGGACATCTTCTTCGCGCACTCGGTGAACTCGTTCCGAGACCCTTGGGAGTGGGTCCCCTTCTGGTTCTCGCTGGCCGGGGGCGGCCTGCTCGCGGCGCTGCTGATCGCGCGGCGGGGACCCGACACTCCTTCAATCTGCTGGTCGGGGATCGCGGTTGCGGTCGCCTCGATCGCGGTCGGGGTGATCGGGGCGATCCTGCATCTGGAGAGCGCCTTCTTCCGCCGCTTCGCGGTGGAGGGTCTGGTCTACGCGGCCCCCTTCGTCGCTCCGCTGGCCTATGCCGGGATCGGCTTCCTCCTGCTGGTGAATCGGACGGGGCTGTTCCGCAAGGCCGACGACGATCTCGGCTGGGGACAGCGCGTCACGCTGTTCGCCGCCGGCGGATTCGCCGGCAACTTCGTGCTGGCCCTGCTCGATCACGAGCAGAACGGGTTTTCGACCTGGACCGAGTGGATTCCGGTCGTCGCCGCTGCGCTGGCGGTCTCGAACCTGATGATCCTGGGCATGCGGCGGGCGCCCGCGCCGGAACTCGTCCGGTTGGCCGCCGGCAACCTCCTGCTCCAGGGGGGTGTCGGACTCTGGGGGTTCTGGCTCCACCTGGAGGCCGACATCAGCGCTCTCGGCGGCCGGCCCTTCGAGGCGTTCGTCCACGGAGCGCCGCCCTTTGCGCCGCTGCTGTTCACCGACCTCGCCGTCCTCGCCGCCATCGCCCTCCTCGCCCTGGAGCGCCGGTGACCTCACCGGCCCCACCTGCATAAAGCGCCGGCGTCCTCGCCGGCCCCCGCACCGAGAGTGCCGGCGTCCTCGCCGGCCACCAC
>JAAXGQ010000230.1:2131-3469 GCA_012271265.1 Vicinamibacteraceae bacterium | reverse complement strand
CCGTGTGAGAAATGCGGGCTAGAGTCAATTGTTCAGTGCGCCCGCCTCGATCCACGCCCGGATCAGCGCGATTTCCTCCTCGGGCACCGGGTCGCCCTGCTCGGGCATGGTGCCGTCCACGATCCTGTCCAGAAGGAAGCTGTTCGCCGGGTCTCCGGCCTCGACCACCGTGCCGAATTCCGAGCCGGCCATGACCCTCTCGTATTCGAGGAGGTTGAGGCTGACCTCGGTGCGCACCTCGCCGTTTTCGTCCTCGCCGCCGTGGCACTCGGCGCAGCGCTGACGGAAGATCGGGAGGATGTCGTCGGCGAAGCTGACGGTGTCCTGGCGCGCGCTCGACGCGGTCGCCGAGGGGGCGCGCAGCGCGTCGGGTGTGCCGGGCGCGCCGGACTCGAACGCTCCCAGGCTGACCATGACGGCGCCCGCCACCAGAATCGCGCACGCACCTCGTGCGTTGCACATGGTTCGCTCAGTTCTCATGGATGTTCCGAGGCGGTCAACCCAGACCCTCGGCCTCCTTCATGAGCCGGAGGTGGGTCGCCGCCTGCGCCAGGCCGCCCTCGCCCTCGCCCCAGGAGATCCGCCCGTTGCCGTCGGCGTCGGTACCGTTGACGATGGCGTCAATCATCGCCGCGATCTCTTCGGCGAGAGCCATGGCCGCCGCCATGTCGGTCGCGCCGGCCACTTCCGCCGCCTTCCCGGCGATGCCCTCACCCCAGGTCGCAACGTTCTGGCAGGCGGTGCCGACATGGTTGGAGTGGGCCTTCACCGCGTCCGACGCGTCGTCCGACCCGCCGGCCATCCCGATGTGCTGGGCACAGCCGTTGGCGGCCCTGACGAGTCCGTAGCCCCTGCCGGGTCCCCTCTCGGACGTCGAGGGATCGATCGCGTGCAGCACATGGACGATGTGCCGCTGGATCCCCGCCAGATCCTCCGATCCGGCGGCGAGACCGGCGTGTTGAACCGCAACTTCCGCTTCGGCCTGGGCGGCCGCGAGGAGCCCGACGTTGTCCGGTGTGCCGTTGAACATGTCTCCGACATGCCCGATATGCCGGTGCGCGGCGCTCTGCGCAGAGGCGGTCGGTGCCGCCGCGGCCACGAGGACGGCGGTGGCGAGAGCCGCGGTGGTCACCTGTCTTGCGTTCACCATGTCGTTTCTCCCTGGTGTCGAGTGTGACGGTTGTCTGAGACGGGTCGTTCTCGCGCGAAAAGGTACGCATCTTTGCCGGGCGGAACCAGATGGAGCGCTGTCCAATGAGAAGTGAGCATGAGCGGGAGGCGGGTTTCCAAGGGGAAATGAGCATGAGCGGGGGTGCGAGCAGATCATGGGAGCATGAT
>JAAXGQ010000230.1:0-2002 GCA_012271265.1 Vicinamibacteraceae bacterium | reverse complement strand
ACCTGCGCGCCCGGACCACGTTCCGGAAGACGCGGGGCGCGGCGTCGCCGATCGGCCGGCGGCGGAGACCTCGGCCGGAGGGGTGCCCGGGCTTCGTGCGCGTCGACACCGTGCACAGCGGCGACCGCGACGGGGAGAAGGGGGCCTGCGTGATCAACATGGTCGACGAAGTGACGCAGTACCAGCAGCTTGCGGCGGTTCGCCGGATCACCGAGCAGTTCATGGTTCCCGTGCTCGAGGCGCTCGTCGGCGCGTTCCCCTTCCGCGTCCAGGCCTTCCACTCGGACAACGGGTCGGAGTTCATCAACCACCGGGTCGCGGAGATGCTGACCAAGCTGCATGTCGGGGCCTTCACGAAGTCGCGGGCCCGGCGCTCGAACGACAACGCGCTGGTGGAGTCGAAGAACGGCAACGTCGTCCGCAGGTGGCTGGGGCACAGCCACATCCCGAGACACCTGACGCCGCAGACCAACGCGTTCCTGCGCGACCACCTCTCTCCCCTCCTCAACCATCACCGGAGCTGCCTCTTCGCCGTCGAGGTCGAGGGGGAGGACGGGCGGCGTCGCAGGAAGTATCCCCAGGAGCTGGTCATGACGCCGTACGAGAAGCTCCGGTCGCTGGACGGGGCCGAGGGCTTTCTGAAGCCGGGCATCGCCTTCGACAAGCTGGACGCCATTGCACACGCCGCTACCAGCCTGGAGGCAGGCCGGGAAGTCCAGCGGGCCCGCAAGGCGCTGTTCCAGCTCATCGCCAAGGCGCTGAACCCCGCAGCGTGACCCGCCGCGCCAGCCCCCATGCTCGCTCCGCTCGCAGAGGGGCTGGCGGCCCTTGCGCCGCCCGTCCCCCAGCCCCACCGTCCCAGCCTCCACCCAACCCACCACCCTTCGCATCCCCCGCCCCGACTCTCCCCCCGGCCCCTTCATGCTCATTTCCGGGTTGGAAAACACTGATGGGGGAAGACCGGTGCACGGCTCCGCGCGTCGCGCCTGGTTACTGTCGCCACCCGGGCGCGGGCGCTAGACTTGGCCTCTCTCCGATGATCTCCTACCCTGGACCGGGCTGTACGCCATGTCTTCGATCAAGCCCCAGACCTCGATTCCCGCCCCGGCGATCTCCCTGGCCGCGTTCCTTGCGGCCACGCTTGCCGTTGCGGGTTGCTCCGCGCCCGAGCAGTCGGGCGATGCCGGCGGCGAGGCGGGTGCTGCGACAGACGTACCTGCGGCCACCGCGACTTCCGCCGCCCCCACCGACGCCTCGGCCCTGGCCGCGCTCCTCGCCGACGGCCAGGCGGTCTTCGGGACCTTCTCCGGCCCGACCACCCGTGAACAGGGCGCGCTCACGGGCCAGAACCGCGAACTCGACTTCGTGTTCTACTCGCTGGAGTCAGGTCCATTTGACATAATGACAACTGGACTTTACATGACGGGGGTCGCTGAAGGGTCGGGTGCCGAGGCGCCGCATCCCCTGATCCTGCGCGTGCCGCCGATCCGGAACGGCGAGGACGCCGCGCGGGCCAACGTCGCCACGGCGCTCGACGCGGGCGTGGCGGCGATCGTCTTTCCGCATGTGGAGTCGAGCGCGGACGCCGCCGTGGCCGTCTCGGCGATGGGCGACGAACTCTGGCCCGGCAATCCTTCCGGCTCGCTGCTGAGCATCCTGATCATCGAGGACCGGAGCGGGGTCGAGCGCGCGGACGAGATCGTGGCCACGCCGGGCGTGAGTGTGGTGTTCGCCGGGCCTGGCGACCTGCGCCGCTCCTACGAGGGCGACATGGAAGCGGTGGAGGCCGCGATCCAGACCGTGCTGGCCGCGTGCCGGGCGCATGGGGTGCCGTGCGGCATCACCGCCGGGATAGACGATATCGCGGAGCGGATCCAGCAGGGCTTCCGCATGTTCATCGTGAGCGATGCGGCGGCCGTGACGGCGGGGAGGGCGGCGGCGGGGCGTGGGTAGCGAGCACTCTCCGGGCCGCCGGCGACTCAGCCGGCCGCCATTAGGTCGG